>JAQBOS010000177.1 GCA_028287925.1 Mucilaginibacter sp.
TATTTGCCGGTACCCATTACCGTGCCGCCTGTACCTACGCCTGCCACAAACGCATTCGGGGTTTTGCCAATGCTTTTTAGTTGCTGCCAAATTTCGGGACCGGTTGTGCGTTCATGCGCTTCGGCATTATACTGGTTTTCAAATTGCCGGGGCAAAAAATATTTGTCCGAGCTTTTATGCAGGTATTCTGCCAATGCAATGCTGCCCTTAAACCCGCCATCCGCTTTGCTTACCGGGTGCACTTTGGCACCCAGGCTCCTGATGATATCAAACCGTTCCTTACTCAGCCATTCAGGCATCATAATTATTACTTCGTGCCCAAGGGCTTTTCCAATTGCTGAAAAAGAAATACCCGTATTACCCGACGTGGCTTCTACTATTACGTCAGCCGGTTTTATCGTATTGTTTTTATAAGCCTGGTACATTATATAAAGCGCCATACGGTCTTTTACACTACCGGTAAGGTTGTAATGTTCGCATTTAACATAAATATTTCCGGCTATTCCTTTATACTCATACTGTAATTCAAGCATTGGGGTATTGCCTACCAGGTACCACAAATGCCTGAATTTTTTTTCGAGCGTAGCTGATAGGTTTGTTGAAATTGTATCCACTTCTGTTTCCATTTTTAAAGCCTTAATTTCAATAAAATTGCGTATTACCAATTTTAAACACAACACTTTAAAATAATTCCGTAAATTTTATGCTATATTTATTTTTTATTGTAACATTTTACAGTTTTAAATATCTACACGCTTTTAAACAGGATTATTTTCAGTTTACTTTTTACCGGTACAATATGAGCACATCAGAATTAGACCCCACAGATGTTGAAATATTAAAGCTTTTGCAAAAGGACGCCTCTTTAACAAATAAGGAGATCTCCTATAAATTGCACAAATCAATAGCCACCATACATGAAAGAATAAGGCGTTTAAAAGAACAAGGCTATATCCTGCGTACGGTTGCCATCCTCGACAGAAAAAAAATCAATAAAACCCTGATCGCTTTTAGCCAGGTACTTTTAAATGACCATACCGCTGATACCTTAAGTACCTTTGAACGCGAAATACTTAAATTCCCCGAGGTTATGGAATGCTTCCAAATGACCGGCACCTTTGATTTCATCCTCCGGGTAGCTACCCGGGATATGGAGGAATACCATCATTTTTACCGAAAGCTGGGCATATTGCCCCGCATCACCTCCGTGCAAAGCTTTTTTGTACTGTCAGAAACTAAAAGCGATACCGCTTATCCTTTGTAATAATTAATATTTTAAAAAAGAAACTGCCGCAGTTATACAGCAGTTTCAGCATTCAATTATTTATTAAATAACTCCTTCAGTTTATTGTTCAGGTCATCGCCGCGCAGGTTTTTGCCAACTATCTTTCCGTCGGGGCCTATCAGGAAATTTTGGGGAATGGCCTGTACCGAGTATAGTTGTGCCACCTCGTTTTTCCACGACTTCAAATCTGATACCTGCGTCCATGTTAAATGATCGTCATGGATGGCTTTTAACCATTTGTCTTTTGCACCGGGCTGATCAAGCGATACGCCGAGTACGGTAAACCCTTTGGCCTTGTAGGTATTAAATGCAACAACCACATTGGGGTTTTCGGCCCTGCATGGCCCGCACCAGCTGGCCCAAAAATCAACCAAAACATATTTGCCCTTAAAATCATGCAATGATATGGCCGTGCCTGCGGTATCTGCCTGCGTAAAGTCGGGGGCAAGAGCGCCAACGGCAGTTTTTTTCATTTTTTCAATATCAGCAGCATAATCGGCGCCCATTTTGGTTGAGCGCACGCTTGCCGAAAGTGAATTATAAACCGGCTCAACTTCTGTAACATCAGGTACAGAACCGGCATAGTTTTTTAGCGCAAACATGCTCATTACAGAGTTGGGGTTGGCTTTTATAAATGCCAGGTAAACGGCTTTTTGCTCTTTTTCAATTGCATCGCTTCTTTTTTCAATGTCGTCGCTAAACTCTTTTGTTTTTCTTTTTTCGGGCGATGCTGCCTGGTAGTCCTTATTCAGCGCTTTCATTTTTTCATTTGTCGGCTCCAACGCAATCTTCAGTTTGGCGTTATCGGCATTTATGGGGCCGGCGGCAATTTTGGCGTTATTGATAGAGTCGGGACTAACTACCGAGATGTTCCCGGATTCCAAATAAAGGTCAATGTATCCTATGTCATTTGAACGGATGCCGGTGCCTTTTTTATTCACTATTAAGTAAGCGCTTTTAGGCTCGCTTAACGGGCCGCTAAAGGTAAAAACACCGTTGTTTATGGTGGTTGAATCTGTTTGCCTGCCGGCCTCATTGCTATACATTAAGTAAGCTTTTGCCGGTGCGGATAATTGGCCCACCTTGCCGCTTATGGTGTAAGTGGCGGTTTGTGCCAGTAATACCGAGGGCGTTATAATAGCTATAGCTGCCCCTAAAAAAAGTTTAATGTTTTTCATTTTTTGTGTTTAATTAATGTTTTGTAACTCATAAATTTCAGCATAACCGATATTAACAACAATCATCCGGATGAAATCCATAAATTTTCTGTCAATCAATGGGTTTTGTTATATATTTTACAGTTTTGCCAGGTACATTTCATTGTAATTGTATTTTTTTTCGAAAGCTGGAATTATTTATTAAAGACCGAAGCCAATAATTTATCCATATCCTCTTCAGTTCCACCAAAATTATCGTCGTAACGACCAACAATTTTACCGCTTGGATCTATTATTATTTTAGTCGGCAATGAATGGATGCCAAATTTTTCGTTAATATCATTCTCGTTTTTCTCGTTGTTTTTTATTTTTTCCAAATCTATTCCGCATAATACATTGTACCATACGCCCACACCATCTGTAGCAACTGCCTTTTTCCAGGCAGCATGATTGTTATCATCATTAGCAACCCCAATTATCTCAAGACCTTTTTCATGATACTTTTTATATAATTGCAACATGTGCGGGTTACTTTGCCTGCAGGGTATACACCAGCTTGCCCAAAAATCGAGTATGATATATTTTCCTTTAAATGAAGAAATACTGATGGATTTTCCGTTAAGGTCGGTAGCAATAAAATCAGCCGCTATACTGCCCGGTGTGCCGGCACGCAAATTTGCAATTTGATTGGCTAAATATTTTCCATAATGACTTTGCTGCAACTGTGCGTTCATCCTGCTATAAAACAGTTGTAAGGAATCTACCTTAAGCGAACTTGTATAGAAACGTAATTGCCAGGTTGTTAGGTATGAGTTAGGATAACCATCGAAATATGCAAAGTCAATAGCAGCAATTTTTTTGCCGTAGGGTTCATACTGGTCCTGAATAGCTGCTACTTTATCTTTGAGGTCGTTGATCACTTTATTGCTTTCCTTGTTTTTTACTGCTGCATCATATTTATCCTCCGCTTCCTTGTGACTTTGTTCCCACGATTTCTTTTTTTCTAAAATGGGTTCTTTCTGTTTCTGAAGTGCCGCAGCTTCATCCTGGGTTTTTGACCCGGTTATTACCGCATTTTGAAAATCATTGGCTGCTACACTTATTTGCATAGTGGTTGGCTCAATAAAAAAGGCAGTGGAGTTAGGGTCACCGTATGAATTTGATTTTGCCGCACCGATAAAAAAGGCCATTGTTGGTTCCGTTATATTACCCTTAAACTCAAAACTGCCATTGTTTATGGCACAACTATCTTTAACAGTTTTATTCTCATTATTTTGGTAATAAAGATGCAGATACCCGCCGTTTTGCCCGGAGATCGTTCCCTTCAGATCAAATTGCTGCGCTTGTACAGCTAAGGATGCCGAAATGAGCAGGGCTACAATAACAATATACCTTTTCATAAATTTATTTTTTAAAAATTGACGCTACCTTTTGATCACGCTGATCTTCTTCGTTATAAGCGAATCTGCCAATGATCCTGCCATCAGGGTCAATGAGAAGGGTTGTTGGGTATTCGGTAACCGCGAATTGTTTTTGCGATACGTTGTTGGCTTTGTCGTCAACCATTTGCAGCCAGGGCAATTCACTTTTAACAATATCTTTTGTCCAGGCATCATTATTGGATTCTGTTGCAATGCCTAATATCTCAAAGCCTTTATCATGGTATTTGCTGTACAGTTCCTTAAGCCGGGGGAAGGCTTGATGACATGGGCCGCACCAGCTTCCCCAAAAGTCTATCAGTACATATTTACCTTTGAGTGAACTGAATTTCATTGGGTTGTTTTTGGGATCGTTAAGCGTAAAATCATTAACTGTGCTTCCTATAGCTGATTGTTTACGGCCGGATATGTTATCCTCGATACTTTGGGCGAAGAATCCTTTTTTGAATTTAGGCGATAGCGAACCATATAACTGCTCCAATTCAGCAAGCGTAAGATCGCGGCAGATATTATCCAATAGCATAACTGAAGCGAAGGACGAGGGATTTTGCCGGATGATACTTTCAGCTATCTTGTTAGATTCTTTTTTGTTGTCAGCCATGAATGCATAATAGTCCTTTATCATTGATTTATACTTTTGAGTTGATGTATCCACCTTATCACTATCTACATAAGCTTTACCATATTTTACATATAACTTATCCATCATGGCTGTTTGCAATGGCTTTGATTTTGCATTAAAGCTATCATAAACATCCTGCGCGGCCGAGCCGGTTATTTTTGAATTGGTAAAATTGCCCATATCGGCAGCCAGGTGAATAACCGAAGGATGATCGACCAGGATCCCAAAAGGGGAATAGCCATGTTTTGTCCTTATCTCGAAACTGCTATAAAACATATAGCGCGTAGGTTCCTTAAATGGCCTGATGAATGAAAATTTACCATTGGCTATTATGGTACTATCATGCTTTTCCTTAAGCACATTGTTGTAGATGTGAACGTATTCACCATTGTATTTAGCATCGGCTGTCCCTTCAATTACAATGTTATTTGCACCGGTATTTTGGGCGCTCACTTTGTTTATTGCTACTACCAGTGCAATAAATAATATTAGTTTTTTCATCGTTCTCATAATTATTTATCAAAAATAGAAGCCAGCATTTTATCCATATCTTCTTCGGTACCGCCATAGCTGTCGCCATAGCGGCCTAATATTTTTCCATCGGGGCCAATTAATATTTTGGTTGGGATAGAGGCTATGCCATATTGCTGGTCCAGGTCATCCGGATTAGGGATATGCTTCATTATCATGTCCATTTTAAGCCCGCGTAATACATTGTGCCAAATGCCTACTTTGTCCTTGTCAACGGCGGCGTTCCACACAGCCACTTTCCCGTCATCATCGGCTATACCTATAACATCAAAGCCTTTGCTTTTATATTTATTATAAAGCTCTATCATGTGCGGGTTGCTTTTGCGGCATGGCACACACCAGCTTGCCCAAAAATCAAGCATTACATATTTGCCTTTAAAATCGGCCAATGAAAGCGGCTTGCCGTTAATATCCGCTTTTGTAAATACTGGCGCCATTGCACCGGGCGAGCCCGCTTCAATCTTTTTAATGTGCTCCATCAGTTCCTTTGCATCGGCTGTAGCCTTTAATTCATCATTAAAAGCATTGTAAACCTGCCTGGCTGAATCAAGGCTCATGCTCGAAACATAGTATTTCATCATATCCAGTGTAACATAGGAGTTTGGATGACCGGTAAAAAACTGGTAGGTTATCTTTTTTATGCGGGCGTTGTATGGCTCAAACTGGTCATGTATAGCGGCTGCCTTTTCATGATCCTTCTCATTCATAAATGCCACTTCAATAGGCTTCATTTCCTCGCGGATGGGGGCAGTCTTACTGCTCAGGTCTTCGTACTCCGTTTGGGTCTTTGAGCCTGTTATGGTTAAGGTTTTCACATCTACCGGGTTACCGGTAATTGTTAGGGCAGTTGGCTCAATATAAAACTCCCGCATCCGTTCTTCCTGCTTGTTACGCGGGATAACCTCCCCTGTCTTTTTAAAAATAATGCGCGCGCTAACCGGGTGAGGCACATTACCCGTAAGCGTAAATTGATTGTTCGCAACCGGTTTTGTTTCATGCGTATATTTTCCGCCATCGCCTTCATAATAAAGTGTTACCGAATCGGCATGGGAACCGGTTAATGTGCCTTTAATTGTGAATGGTTTACTTACGCTTGCCGTTTGGGCAAAAGTGTGCTGTAATACAAAGAGCAGAGCAGCCGTGCAAAATATTTTTGTTGTTTTCATAGTTTTTAAAGTTTAATTATCGAATAGCGTTATTGGTATGAATCTATTATTTATTGAAAATGGAAGCCAGTATTTTGTCCAGATCCTCATCGGTCCCTCCTAAATTATCACCAAAACGGCCGATGATCTTGCCTGACGGATCAACCAGTATTTTGGTAGGAAGTGTGCGGATCCCGTATTTTTTGTTGAGATCATTTGGATCATCGCGCTTATCATTAGGATTACCAAGCACATGGTGCCAGATCCCAATATTGTCCTGAACAACAGCATTTTTCCATGCCTTAGCGTTTGTACCATCATCTGAAACACCAATAATATCAAGCCCCTTGCTTTTATATCTATTGTACAATACGATCATGTGCGGATTACCTTTGCGACAGGGCACGCACCAGCTCGCCCAAAAATCAAGGATCAAGTATTTCCCCCTAAAATCACCAAGCGATAAATACTTGCCGTCAATATCATTAGCAGTAAAGGTTGAAGCTATATTTCCCGGCGTTCCGGCTCCCTTATCAATCTTCTTGATTTCTGCCGCCAGTTTTTCGCCAAGATGGGTTGCTTTTATTTCGGCGTTATAGTTATTGTACACTTGTTTTATTGAATCAATCCCCATTACTTCAATGTATGACAGTATTTTATTAGCAGTTAAATAAGAATTTGGATGTGCTAAGAAAAACTTGTAATCTATATCCTTTTCTTTGTCTTCGCAATTCTGGTACTTTGCATGTGACTCGGCTATCTTTTCCTTGTTTTTTTCTTTCAGGTATTGGTCAAACTCGTGACCCACTTGATTCATAGCCTCATGAATATCAGCAGTTTGCCTGTTCAATTCATCAAATTCCAGTTGAGTTTTTGAACCGGTTAAAGTTAGGGCAGATATATTTGACGGATCGCCTTTAAGTGTTAATTTGCCCGGCTCCAGGTAAACTTCTTTTTTGATCTCCCAATATGTTCTATCGGATCTCACCTCACCATTGGTTTTAAATGAAATAACGGCTTTTGTAGGATCGCTGATGCTGCCGTTTATTGTAAATTCATTATTTAAAACAGGCTTGGCTCCCCACACGTATTTTCCTGTGTCGCTTGCATAATGAAAAAACACAGAATCAACATGAGTGCCGCTTAAGCTTCCTTTTAGTATAAATTGTTGAGCAGGTTTTGCCACCTGTGCAACAATTGAGGCGGGTATTCCCAATAAAAAATACATTACTAAATATTTCATACTATACATTTTTAAGGTTTTTAATTACAAGCCATTGAAAAGTTTAACACAATTTTTTATTTTAAAAGTTCAGTGAGCTTTTTATCCAAATCTTCACCGTGAAGGTCTTTGGCAATAATTGACCCATCAGGCCCGATCAGCAAATTGGAAGGGATACTCCGAATATCATACATCTTTGAAACTGCATTATTCCACCATTTCAAGTCGGATACCTGCGTCCACGTTAATTTATCCTCGTGTATCGCTTTAAGCCATTTTTCTTTGCCATTTGGCTGATCCAGGGAAACACTTATTACAGTAAAATTCTTGTCCTTATACTTATTATAAGCAGTTACTACATTTGGATTTTCTGCACGGCAGGGCACACACCAACTTGCCCAAAAATCGAGCAGTACATATTTGCCGCGGAAATCTTTTAATGAAACGGGGTTGCCCAATGTATCATTTTGTGTAAAATCCATGGCCGTTTTGCCAATGCCGGTGAGTTTGTTTGCTTTAATACTGTATTCTATACTTTTACCCGGAACATTGTTTTTTGCAGCAGCAGACAACTTATTCAATGATCCTTCCAATTCATCAAAATTCATATAATGCTGCGCCAGAAAAAGGAAAAGTACATATGCGCTGACGGGTGAGCCAGGATGTTCATTAACCCATTTTAGCGACAACCGGTTTCTTGCAGAATTTATTGTTTTGAATTTGGGTACTAATGCTTTTAAGGCTATTGTATCTTTTTTCTTGTACAAATCCTTTTCTTCTTCATATAAGGCAGCCGCACCTTTAATTTGGCTGTTATCAATAAAAGCATAATACGCGTTGTAATCTTCTATGGATTTATTCCCCGAACGCTTAGCATCTTTAAAAAGAGGGCCATTGCCGTTTATATATAACGTCCCTTTATCAAGATAAAAATCGATATATGAATTTCTATCTTCAAAATTCCTGCCTATAGACATAAAATATTCATTGCCTTCACCTTCAGCAATGTTCAGTTTAAAAGTGAAGCCCCCGGGAACAGACTTTACAGAATCTCTTCTATCATTACCGCCTTGTTCACGGTAATACACCCATTTGTTAGCCTCCAGCCCTTTTATTTTGGCTTTAATCCAAACAATATTTGTTGTTTGCGCATATAGTCCCAACGATGATATTATCGCCGCAACTAATAAGGTCATTCTTTTCATAACAGGAAATATTAGTTTTTTTAATGACTTAATTTTTTACAATCATTTTTCATTTGGTACTACCCAACTTTTTTCTGTTCCTTTCAGCTTCCAAATATTTCTTTTAGTTTTTCATCGATCTTCGCTTCATCCCCGCTATAAACCAAGATCTTCCCTTCCTTATCAAGCAATACATAAAAAGGGATAAAAGTGGTCATGTACAGGCTGGCAATTTTACCAGGCATCCGCTTCGGGAATTCATCTTTTATTTGTGTCCAGGGCATCTTTTCTTCATCCATGGCCTTTGTCCAGTCCTTCATTTTTGAATCAAGCGACATACTCACGATATCAAACCCTTTGTCATGATACTTTTGATAAACAGTTTTCCAGTGCGGGATGGCCTGGCGGCAGGGATGGCACCAGCTTGCCCACATGTCTATCATCAGGTATTTCCCCCGGTTTTCTGATAAGGTAAATTTTGAGCTATCGCGCTTAAGTAAAGTAAAATCAGGCGCTGTGCTGCCGGGTTGCACAGCTTTAAGCAAGGTCCGGTACCTTGAAAGGGTTTTATAATAAGGTGACTCTTTTGCCGCACCGGTGAATTTGTTCAGCATGGCATCCATGTCTGCATAAGACATAGTGCCTTTTACCCACTTATATAAATCATCGAACATGTAGATCCCTGCCACAGCCGATGGATCCTTTGCTACATACGCGTCTATCTTTTGTTTTTGCCAAACGTGCAGCAGCCTTTCAACCGAGTCTATTTCATCCCTCACCCTGTACTGTGCATCAATATCACTGCCTGCTGCCTTAAATTTTTTGTCTAATTCAGCAATAACAGGTGCATATTGTTTTTGGCCAGGATCATGCTCATACGCCATCCAGTCGTCATAGTTTTTTGAACCGGTTTCGGTAAAGTTTACTACACCGGCCCCCTTGCCCATACCATATGCCGAATAATCATAATGTCGGGCTTCCGTAGTGTCGGCGGTAACATTTACCGGGCCATTCTCAACAAAAACACTAAATTTCCAATTTCCCGGTTCCAGGCTGATTATTACCATTTGAGGGGAGTTAAGACTGCCCTTTAATTCAAATATGCCGTTATTTATAGCGGCACTGTCCACAACTGTTTCCGTGCGGTTTTCCTCGTTATAAGTGGCCAGCTTAGCCGTGCCCGATGTTATCCCTTTTACAGTACCCTTTACATCATATTTCGCCTGGGCCAATGAAGGATTTTTAGCAAACAGGATCCCGAATGCTATTGCAATAACATTGCATACTATTTTTTCCGTTTTCATGATTGATTATAGATTTTAGTAAATCAAATAATTTTAGAACAGGATAGAACGCGCCCGGCGTAAACCGGGCACGTTTTATCTGTACATTTTTCACAATTCTCCGTAGATCTGTTTTAATTTGGCATCTATTTTCGCTTCATCTCCACTGTAAACCAAAATCTTCCCTTCCTTATCAAGCAATACATAAAAAGGGATAAAAGTGGTCATATACAGGCTGCCGACTTTAGAAGGCATATTCTTTAACGGGAATTCGTCATCAACCTGGGCCCATGGCATTTTTTCCTCGTCCATTGCCTTTATCCAGTCTTTCCACCTGTTATCATCCGAAACACTCAGGATCTCAAAACCTTTATCATGGTATTTTTGATATACGGTTTTCCAGTGCGGGATGGCCTGGCGGCAGGGATGGCACCAGCTTGCCCAAAAGTCTATCATCAAATATTTGCCGCGGGTTGACGATAAGGTAAATTTGGTACTGTCGCGCTTTAGCAAGGTAAAATCAGGAGCTACAGCGCCAGGTTGTACAGCTTTAAGCATAGTTCTTGACTTCACCAGGCTTGCATAATAAGTGGATGCTTTTGCCTCGCCTGTATATTTGTTCAGCATACTATCCAGCGCACCGTATGACAGGGTGCCTTTAACAAACATATACAACCGATCAAACATATAAACTCCAGCTACCGATGACGGCTCTTTAGCTACGTATTCGTTTATCTTCTTTTTTTGCCATACCTGCAGCAGTTTTTGTACCGAGTCCATCTGATCCCTTACCTTATACTCCGCGTCAATATCCTTGCCTGCTGCTTTAAACTTTTTCTCTAACGCTGCAAAAACAGGCTCATATTGCTTTTGGCCTGGGTCATTTTGATACTTCATCCAGTCATCATAATTTTTTGAGCCTGTTTCGGTAAAGTTTTTTATCATTGCCCCCTTGCCCATACCATAAGCTGTATAATCATAATGTGTTGAGCCGGTGGTATCAGCCGTTACAGTTATCGTTGCATTTTCAACAAATACATTAAAGCTCCAGTTGCCGGGCTCCAGCGTTACCGTCATCATTTTTGGCACGCCTATGTCGCCTTTTAACTCAAATTTACCATTGGCAATAATGCCGCTGTCAATGGTTTTTGAGGTTCGGTCGTCTTCGTTTTGGTAAACCAGTTTTACAGTTCCTGACGGTACCCCTTTTATAGTACCGTTTATAACATATTGCTTTTGTGCCGCCAGTTTACAATTTACAAACGCCAACATTGCAACAAATGCCACCAGGCCTATTAGCATATACTTTTTCATGATATTTAAATTTGTTAAGCAGGGTTTATTAAATATTAAGGATTTTGTATGATGTTACCATTTGCGGTTATTTCACTATTTGGTATAGGTAATATTAATTGTTTAACCGATGTTAGTGCCGGCTGGATAGTTTGCGCCGTAGCAAAAGGCAGCCTGCGTAATGCAAACCAATCCTGCCCATTCTCTGAAAAGAAGCTTTTTATTTCTTCTTTTACAACCAGCTCCTGTAATTGCGCAGGGGTAGTGGCCGCATCAACATCAGCAACATTAGTAACACCTGCGTGGCCTTCTACCGTTTTTAACAGGTTTTTTGCTGTCGTAAGATCGCCGCCTGATAAGGTGATAGCTTCCGCCTGTAACAGGTAAGCTTCTGTTAGCCTAAATGCATAGCAGGTTTCAGATAGCGGTGTTTGAACAGGATTGCCTGTATCGCCGGAGTAATATTTGGTTAACTCGTTTATAACCCCATAAGCACCCCCATAAACAGTACCACCGTTATCGGGCCTGTATAACCATTGGTTTCTTGGATCGTTAGCTAATAAGCTTACAAAAGAAGCAGAAGCCGGGAATTGACCATAATACTGGTTATCCTGGTATTTATAGGTTTCGGTGGGGAATTGCTGTAAACCTAATATCACCTCGGTACTTGAAAAACCTTTTGAAAGAAAGAGATCCTTAACATTAGGTTCAAGCGTAAAGCCTCCATTAGCCATAACATCACTGGTAAGGCTTATTACTTTTGCATAATCGCCGGCTGCGCCCCTGTTTATCAGCACACGGGCCTCCAATATTTTTGCTGCCGATGCATTAGCATAATAAGCGGTTGTATTTACTTTGGGCAGATCAGGAATAGCAGCATCAAGATCGGCCAATATGGCTGTATAAGTTTGCGCTACCGTTGACCGGGGGAGATTAATATTTGTAGAAGTTACAAATTCGTCGCGTAAAATAATCCCGTATTTACTTGTAGGGTCATAATACTGGCCAAAATAAAGCAGCAATTCACTATCGCCAAAGGCACGCAAAAATTTAGCTTCGGCTATCATTTGTTTTTTTGATGCAGCAGGTATAGTTGTTACCGGGGCAACATTTTTAAGAAAGCCGTTCGCTGCATTCACTAACTGGTAGCCATACGTCCACATTGCACCTACGCCAAAACTTTGTGAATTAAGTTTAAGTGAATAAACACCATCGTCGCCGCTTGAATTGCTTAACGAGCCAGCCATTTCTGAAGGAAAAACTTCATTTACATCCATCCACCTTACCGACGGAACCAGGTTAACATCCACCCCGCCATTGGCAAAACGGTAATAAACGCCGTTTAAAACAGTTGAGGCGCTTTTTGTATCAACAATAACATTTCCATCAACTTCTGAAGTTGTTGGAAATACATTCAGTTCTTTTTTGCACGACCACAGGAATGAGATCGCGAAAACTGCCAAAATGTATTTTATATTTTTATGTTTCATTTTACTGCTTATTAAATTGTGAAAACTAAAACCCGGCCTTTAGGCCTAATGAGAATGTCCTTACCGTTGGGTAATTACTTACATCAAAGTAGCCTCCCTGTACACTGTAGGGATCATCAGATGTTTCAGGATCATTTCCCGGATACTTGGTTATGGTAAACAAATTGGTACCTGATGCAAATAACCCTACGTTTTTAAGCCCGGCCTTTTTCATCCACTCTGTTTTATTAAAGTGGTAATTAAAGGTTAGCGTACGCAGTTTTAAATAAGATGAGTTAAACAGATCGAGCTGAGATTTGTAATAAATACCATCGTTCAGTATTAATCGTGGCTCATCAGTACCAGTATTAGTTGGTGTGTACCTGTTCAGCATAGATACGTTTGCGTTAGATGAGCCAACAAATGCAGTACTGGATACGTGGTCTCCCCATAACAGCTTGCCACCCTGTGAAAAGGTAAAATAAAACTGCAGGTCGAAGTTTTTGTAGGTAAAGCCCTGGGTAATCCCTCCGTAGTATTTAGGAGCCGCACTGCCAATTATTGTATTAAAATCAAGGTTGCCATTTTTAAATTGAAACATCGGGTCGCCAATACCCAGGTAAGGGAATAAATATGTTGCATAAAAACTACCCATTTGTTTTTTATAAGCATCCAGTTGCGCCTGCGTTTTTATAATGCCGGTAACGGTAAGCCCTGTTATTAAGCCTAATGGCTTGCCTTGTATAAGTGTTGTGTTGCCATATTCCATACCGTTGGTCAAATCGCCAATTTGGGTAAGGTCGGCACTGGCGTTTAATTTTGTTACTACCGAATTGTTCCAGGTTACATTAAAGCCTGCATTCCATTTAAAATTCCTGGTACGGATAATATCACCGCCTATGCTTACTTCAACACCTGTATTTTTCAGCCCTACAGCATTACTGAGCAATGAGCTATAGGAACTGCTTGGCGCAATCGGCAGTGACAGCAAATCGCCGCTGGTTTGCCTGTTGTAATAATCAAACGTTGCAGTTAACCTGTTATTAAATAATGATATATCCAAACCACCATCAGCTTCCCTGGTAGTTTCCCATTTAATATCCTTGTTGCCTAATTGGGTAGGTACAAGGGCGCTAACACCACCATATGATAATGGGCTGTAAAGGGTTCGGTACATTTGGTCGCCAATGTTTTGCGTTCCGGTTAAACCATAGCTAGCCCTTATTTTTATATCATCTATCCATTTAACATCTTTCAGGAAATTTTCCTGTGAGATGCGCCAGGCAATTGCACCCGAAGGGAAGTAGCTGAATTTATTACCAGGGCCAAGCTTTGAAGATCCGTCAGTACGGCCGGTAAATGTTAAAAGGTATTTATCCATCAGGCTGTAGTTAGCCCTTAAATAAAACGACAGTAAATAGCTCTGCGGGGCCGATGGGTCATCGCCTCTTACCAGCAAAGGCGATACAGCCGATGAAAGGCTGGTCAGCACGTTATCATTAGGGTAACCCGTTGCAGTAGCACTGAAAAAGCTGGTTTTACGGGTTTCGTATGATTGGCCCGCTAATACATTAATATTATTATTTTTATTAAGCTGCTTGTTATAGGTTAATGTATTTTCTAAGATCCAGTCGGTTAAGCGGCTGTTGGAGTTACTGCCTATCCCGCCGGCATTGTCAACACTGCCGAAATAGCTACCGATCTCCACAAAGCTTGGCGTAAAGTTACGCTGGTTGTAGGTTTGTGAATTAAGTGATAAGGCACTTTTGAACTGCAGATCTTTTGTAATATCATATACGGCTGAAACGGTACCTAATAAACTGAATGTTTTTGAATTGTTTGTAGCTTTAAGCAAAGCAACAGGATTTTGGAAACCCAGGTAAGAAGCACCCACGTTTGAAAAATTCACCAAATTGCCACTCGCATCGTATGGCGAATAATCAGGCCTTGCTTTAAGCGCCTGGTCAAAAGCGCCGTCGCCTATGTTCTGATTTACATAGCCTAATATCAGGTTGGTAATAAACCTGAATTTGGGGCCGATTTCATTTTCAAGGTTTATTTTTCCAGATATGCGGTGATAGTCGGTATTATTAACTACGCCTGGTGTAGCGTTGTAGGATATCGAGCTAAAATATTTTGATGAATTACCGCCGCCCTGTACAGAAACCTCCGCATTGTTAGAAAGCGTTGTACGGGTAACTTCCTTTATCCAATCAGTATTGGCTGTGCCAAAAAATGAGGAAGGGTTATTTAATATGGCGGTTGTATTTGCAGGGAAAGTTGTTTTCCCTTTAGCTGTACGTGCATCCTTATCGTTTTGCGCCGCCTCGGTTATTAACATCCTGTATTGCTGCGCGTTTAAAACGGTAGGTGTTATGGGTGTGCTAACTGTGCTGTAGTAGCTTGCCGTAATAGTGGGCTTCATATCTTTTTTGCCCCGCTTGGTAGTAATAATTACTACGCCGTTGGCGCCCTTTGAGCCGTAAATGGCTGTAGATGATGCATCTTTTAATATAGTAATAGATTCAATATCATCTGTATTTAATCCGCCCAAACTATTCAATCCATTTACAAATGAAGTTGACAGCGCTGTACTTACGCCTCCGGAACCAGTAACATCATTACCAACCGGGCTGCTTACATCATAACCTGGCGTTTGATAGTTACTTCCTACCTGTACCGGAATACCGTCAATTACATATAAAGGATCATTACCCCCCAGGATCGAGCTTGAACCGCGGATCCTGATCCGTACCGCGCCACCTGGCGAACCGTCGCTTTTGGTAACCTGTACGCCTGCAGCTTTACCTGCCAGCGCATTGTCAATAGTCGCAAATGGCACATCCTCAATATCTGCGGCATTTATTGTTGATACAGCGCCTGTAAGGTCCTTCCTTTGGGTTGAACCGTAACCAACTATTACAACGTCCTGCAGCCCGGCAACCTCTTTTTCAAGCCTTACTTTGATGGCAGACATATCGCCTTTAACTATAACTTCCTGGGTTTTGTAACCTATGTAGGTGAATATCAGGATGTCGTTTTCATTTACTCCTTTTAAAGCGAAAGCACCATACTCATTGGTAGTGGTAACCCGGGTGGTTCCTTTTACCCTAACTGAAACACCTGCTAAAGCACCGTTTTCATTAGTAACAATACCCATAATGTCCTTTGCGGGCGTCATCATAATCATTACCTTCTCTACAAACGATTCTTCTTTTTTCTTTAAAACAACATTGTTTTCAATTACTTTAAAACTAAGAGGGAGATCTTTAAAGCAGATGGAGAGGGCCTGGTCTAGCGATACATTGTTTACCTGGATACTAACCCTGGCATTTTTTACATCTTTAGTATCATAAAAAAAGGAATAGCCGGTTTGCCTTTTAATGGACTTTAAAATCTTTGCTAAGGGCGCATTATTTTCATTCAAATTTATCTGGCTGTAGCCTTTGGCGCTTGCCTGCACCAGGACTACTATTAATAGAAAAGTGGTTATTTTCATCGCCAGTATTACTTTAGGGGGTAGTAATCCGCCAAATGGCAGGATCACTTTAGTAAAAGCATTTAATTTCATTACTTTTGTAAAGTTTTGGGTTAATACATCTAATAGTTGTCCAAATTATTTTCCGCCCCGATTGTATCGGGACAGAGGGTTGACCCAGATATTTTCCGCAGGAGTAGTTCCAAGTACTTCTGCGGTTTTTTATTCCGGTAACCCGTTCGGTGGTTTATTACTGTTGCTGTAAGTTTTTCCTCATATCTTTCTTTTGTTTAAGTGTTTAATAATAGTTTAGCTAATTATGGTGATACAATTATTTTTTTTCCATCGATATTAAAATGAACGTTAGCATAATTTAACAGGTCGAGCGCCTGTAATACGGTAAGGTTGCGGTGGATCTCGCCTGAGAATAACCGCTCCTGCACATTGCCCTCGAATACTACATCAACATTATACCAGCGGGCAAACTGGCGCATTATAGTTTGGATATCGGCATTTTCAAATTGAAAAAACCCATTTTTCCAGGCAACCGCTTCATCGGTATTAGCATTTTGAATTACGGTAATATTTTTACCTGCGGTAACAGTTTTAGCAATTTGCGACTGCTCGCCTGGTTTAAGCAAAGCTGTTCCGCCTTCAGCTGATACCCTCACACTTCCTTCGAGCAAGGTGGTTTTAATATCCTTTTCGTCGTTGTATGCATTTATATTGAAGTGGGTACCCAACACTTCAACGGTTTGCCCTTTAGATATTACATGAAATGGCATGTTCTTATTATGGGCTACTTCAAAATAAGCTTCGCCGGTTAACATCACGGTACGCAGCTTACCTGAAAACGCCGCAGGGAAACGTAATGATGAGTTTGCATCAAGATAAACCCTGCTGCTATCGGGCAATACAACCATGTACTGGCCGCCACGCGGCGTGGTAATGGTATTGAACGCTGTATCGGTGCCTTTAACAGTTTGTGCTACGTTATAGATGATCTGCCCGTTGGCAGTTTTATTTATTTGCGTGCCGCCCTGTTGCGCCAGCAAGCCATTTTTTGCGTTGGTTAGTATGATCTGTTTACCATTGGCTAACGTAAGGATGGCTTTGTTACCACCAGGGGCAATATCGTTTGGTTTGTGGCGGAAAGCTGAAAATATATTGTCGTTATCTTTTTGCGCATAAAATAATAAACCCGCCGAAAAAGCTATAAGTACAACGGCGGCGGCGGTTAAGCGATAATAAAGTTTGAATGTTTTTGCAGCTGGTTTTTGCTGATGCAGATCTATTTTATTTTTAAGCTCCGTTTTGATTTGATTTTTAAGGAAGTCCGTCTCTTCGGGATTAAGCATTTCAGTAACATCGGGCCTGGCGTCGAATAAATTGTAGTAGGCAGTTAGGTATGCTTTTTCCTGTTCAGATGCCTGGCCTGTACGGTATTTTTTTAACAATATCAGAAATTTTCTCTTTTCCATTTAGCGGTGTATATATGCCGTTTTAATACATGACCGCCGAGTTGGAAAAAGTCCCACGGGTTTTTAAAATATTTTTCAGAAAGTATAAATTTATATTAACAAACCACAGGGAACTAAGCAAAACCGCTTTGATGGTGTTATTTAATATCACTTACAAGACTTGCAATGAAGCAATTTCATGCCTTTCTGTTAACTCATGTAAAATATTTGTTTTATGTTTCTGCGGATCTAGCGATGAGGCCCCTGCGCGGTTTGATGTTAAGGGGAGAAATGCATAGTCGAATACCTAACATACGAACGCAGGCTCCTTTTCAGGAGACCTGCGAAAATAAATTGTTGGCTCTTAAGGATTAGTTCACCAGCCTGTTGCCCCATTGATTTCTAAGCTAAACACAAACCAAGTGTGGGTTCACAAACGCCGGCACAACAATCATTTGTGCTGACACACCTTTGCCCCTGCTGTACACAGCCGCCATCAGAACCAATGGGCTCACAGGCGCCTTTTATGCAAGACAAGTTAGAAACACATTCAGAACTATAGGTACAATGCGTTCCCTGTGCGCCGCCACCGCCACCAAGCACTTTCCTTAACTGAGCTCTTGTAAGCATTTCTTTTGCTCCAAATTCCTTTGCTTTTAATTCTAATTTTTTCATGTTTTTAAATTTGATAATTAAGATTTGGTATAAACTAAAAATGATTTTAACGTTTTATGTTTTTAAAAAAAACATAAAATGGCTTATTTCATGCACCTCTGACAGTTGATAATCATTTGCAAAAAGTGAAAGCGAAAAGTGTATATGCCATTTTAATACATGACCACCGAGTTGGAAAAAATCCCACAGGTTTTTAAAATATTTTTCAGAAAGTATAAGTTTCCTTTTTTATGAGGCTATTTTTCCATTTTTAATGAGACTTTAACATAGCATATTTGCCTGATGAATATCATCGCATTTATTTAGGATCGCTGTAACCTATAACCAAGACCCATAGTCTTATTATCAACGGATAAGATAACTTATGAAATATTTGTACCTGGCCTTGCTGCTATCCTTTACCGGCATAACTACCATTTATGCCCAGGTTAAAAGCTCCACACCTGCATTTTATGTAGATAGTGGCATCGTGATATGGAATTACCACTCGAAGACGATCAATGAGGATTATACCATTTATGTCAATGTGCCTTCCGGTTATGATACGACGAAAACAAGTTACCCTGTTTTATACCTGACCGACGGTGACTGGAACGAAATAACAGCTATGGACTGTTTTAGCATGTTAGACCAGGATTATGAAACCATCGCCCCCATTATCGTAGGTATCGGTTATGGAACAAGGCCTAATATGCGTTCAAGAGATTTGGATCCCGCGACCGGCGGCCCCAATTTCCTGGCATTTATAGAACAGGAGCTTATGCCATTTATAAAAAACAAGTACCGCACAAACGGCGATAATGCCCTATATGGCTATTCGTTTGGCGGTGAGTTTACCACTTCCGTCCTTTTTGATCATCCTGGCCTCTTTAATACGATTTTTATAGGCGCGCCCGGCAACAGTGGCAGAAATCTTATACCAGCCGCGCAAAAGTATTTTGCCAGTTATGCCGGTCTTAAATGTAAGGTTTTTGTCGGCGTGGGTTCGTATGAAGTGGAAACCGTGAGCAACGTCAACAAATTCAAAACCTACCTGCTGAAACAACATCCGAAAGGCCTTGATTTTAAAACGGTAATAGTGGCTAATACCGCGCATGGTACGGCTATAGCCCCGGTTATGCAGGCTGCTATGAAATTTGCCTATTGCAAAACCCATAAAGAAATTCACTTAACAGCAAAACAACTACAAAATTATACAGGTAATTACACCTTTGCCTCACACCCCGAAATAAAATTGAGATTTTTTGTGACCAACAAAACACTGTACTTTCAGCAGCCCCATAACATGCCTAAACCTTTCGCGCCCTTCGCCATGGACCGGTTTTTTACTTACGAGAACGAGAAAGGGGAATTCACCTTCAAACAGGATGGCAGACAAAAATATGTGCTTTACAGCAGCGCAGGGCAACAGCCACAAAGGTTAGATAAAGTTAATTAAATGCCTTCCCGAACAGCACATTATCGCAAGCAATCTGACAAAATTTGATTGACCACCTTAATGGAAAAAGTCCCACGGGTTTTTAAAATATTTTTCGGGAAGTGTGATTTTTCTTTTTTAATGACGCGGGAACTCTTTTTTAAGGTTATTACAGCATATTTACAAAACAGTCCCTTTATTATTTATGATTGAATTTGAGAACTGTATAGGTGGAACACATGGTTGAAAAAAACCTGGATAGTCTGTCGCAAATTGGCTGTAAATTGTCGTATACTGCCCTGTTCAATGCCTTTTTTTACTTGCATCTTTGGTAAAGCAAATGGATCTAAGCAACAATCAATAAACGCTGGAGCAGCTACCACATACAAAAACGGGCGATCCGAAAAGCCAAACGAGTAGGAACACAAAAAAAATAATTTTATGTCAGACAACAAAGTTTCATTGCACAGAATTATTAAGGCTTCACCTGAAAAGGTATATCGTGCCTTTACCGAAACCGCGGCGATCGCTTCATGGTTACCGCCTTATGGTTTTCTTTGTACCGTACACGAAATGAACGTTCAGATAGGCGGTACTTTTAAAATGTCGTTTCAAAATTTCACAACCGGTAACAGCCATTCATTTGGTGGGGAATATTTAGAGATCAAACACAATGAGTTTCTTAAATACACAGACAAATTTGACGACCCAAACCTGCCTGGTGTAATGACTACTTCTGTTTGGCTTCAAAAAACAGCTGTAGGTACAGAGCTAAAAATACTGCAGGAAGGAATACCGGCTGTGATCCCGGCCGAAATGTGTTATCTGGGCTGGCAGGAATCGCTGGAAAAACTCGTTAAGCTGGTAGAACCTGAGATACCGGATGCTTGATTAGCTCTGGCTCAAACTGTTTCTGTGTTACTTTTGGTGAAAATTGGTACTCATAAAATGTAATTGATAGGAAAAGCTTTCATCACGCCTAAAAATCATTTGTATTGATCTGCGTTTTGAATCATCACCAAAAGTGATGAAGAAACACTAAAAGTGAAAATCACAGGAGATGTGAATTTTCACTTTTAACAGCATATAATTATCACATAACGGCACTCACCATTGCATAAGCCTGCCTTTTAAACAAAGCACATTACGCCTTTTAAACAAAACGGCCGATCTATTTTACAGCGAATTTTGTTGCATCAAATTTTTAATAAGATGACAATAAATTCAAATAGTGAAAAATTAGTGCTTGTAACCGGCGGGTCGGGGTTCATTGCCGTACATTGTATCCTGCAGCTCTTAAATGCCGGCTACAATGTAAGAACAACAGTCCGGTCGCTCACCCGCGAAGCCGAAGTACGGGCCATGCTGAAAGAAGGCGGCGGCGGGCCGGGAAGCCGCTTATCATTTATCGAAGCCGACCTGGCCGCTGATACCAATTGGCCCCAAGCTGTTGCGGGCTGTACCTATGTATTGCACGTGGCTTCGCCAACCCCTTTAAAAAATTACTCACACGAGGATGAAATGATCATTCCTGCCCGTGAAGGCGTGCTTAGGGTATTACGTGCCGCACGTGATGCCGGTGTAAAACGCGTGGTGCTAACATCGGCATTCGGTGCTATTGCTTTTGGGCACCCGCCGCAGACTGCACCATTCAACGAAACAGACTGGACGGACCTAAGCGGCAAGGTACCTGCCTACCAAAAATCAAAGACACTGGCTGAACGGGCGGCCTGGGATTTTATCGCCCGCGAAGGTGGCGGGCTCGAACTTTCTGTTGTTAACCCCGTAGCGGTTTTAGGGCCGGTATTGGGTGCAGACTATTCACATTCTATCCATATCATTCAACGGCTCATGAAAGATAAGGCCCCCGGCAGTCCAAAAATAAATTGCGGGTTTGTGGACGTGCGCGATGTGGCTGACCTGCACCTGCGGGCCATGACCGATCCGGCTGCCAACGGTGAGCGATTTTTGGCCACCGCAGGTGAAAGTATTTGGCTGGTTGACATCGCCAGGGTGCTGAAACGGCGCATGGGCAATTCAGCTGAGCATATCAAAGTGAAAGAGTTGCCGAACTGGTTGTTGCATGTAGCTGCCTTATGGGATCCGGCGGCAAAAGTGCTGGTTCCCATGCTGGGGAAGGTAATGAACTCAACCGGCGAAAAGGCTATACGAATGCTGGGCTGGTCGCCCCGTTCTGCTGAGGAAGCCATCGTAGCCACTGCGGAAAGCATGGTCCGTTTAGGGTTGATAAATAAATAATTCCTTAATTTTACAAAGATGAAAACCCTGGAGAACGCTAGTGTAGCACATGTGTTTATATCCTGTAAAAGGGAAAAACATTACAGCCGGGAGGTGATCCTTCCGCAACCTGCCCTGGTACGTGTGCTATCGGGCGAGGTGAGGATCGCCTCGGCCGACCGCGTTTTTAATTTTTTCGCAGGCGACACCGTGCTGTTACCCCGAAATCAATTGGGCAGGCTAAGTAAATTGCCTTTAAACGGAGAGCCTTGCATAGTGGTATCTATTTTATTCCACCCTGAGAAACTCAGGCAATATTATGCGGATCATCAGATTGCACCTTCACAACAGCACACACCTGAACTTATGGTTTGGGAAGATCATCCTTTGCTGGAAAGCCTGTTTAATTCACTGCTACCTTATTTTAAATTAGCGGATGCCTTACCTGCGGATATTGCCGCGTTTAAAGTAGAAGAAGCGATCCGTGTATTGCGTACCATTAATCAAGATGCAGATCAGTTGCTTGGCCAGTTTGAAGAACCGGGCAAATTGGACCTGGTGGACTTTATGGAGAAGAATTATATGTTCAACCTTTCTTTAGAAAAGTTTGGATACTTAACCGGCAGGAGCCTGACAACCTATAAAAAAGATTTTAAAAAGGCTTTTAAAAGTACACCTGGAAAGTGGCTCACACAAAAGCGATTGGAATTGGCCCACTATCAGATCTTTGAAAAAAAGAGAAAACCATCGGATGTTTATTTTGATGTTGGCTTTGAGAACCTGTCGCATTTCTCATTCGCCTTTAAAAAACAATTCGGATATAATCCCACCCGCTTATTAACCTGTTAGCTAAAAACCTGTGCCGCTTAGATGGAATTAATTAATATCACTAACGAGATCAGCAGCAGTGAAGCACGGAGCTGTGCAACAGCTTTGCCCAATTGATTTTGAACAGTTTTACGTGAGATATCCAATAGTTCAGCAATTTCGCTGGTTGACAGGTCCTGTTGATAACGCATGCGAAATATTTGTTGCTGGGATTGGGTTAATGTATCAATCAGCGCTTCATACGCCTGCATAAATTCCTTTCGTAGTAGCTCCGCATCCGTTTGGTCGCGCGATGTTTTTAATTGTAAAAGCAATTCAGGTACGGGGGTATACCTGCGTTCCTTTTCCATCCAATTGTACACCTTGTTTTTTGTGGCGGTAAACAAATAAGCGGGCAGGTTATCGATATTGTTTTCCTCCCTTTTTAACCAGAGTTGCAAAAAAATATCCTGGGTGATGTCTTTGGCCTGGGCCGGATCTTGTAAGCGTTTAAACGCCGAGCTATAAATTTCTTTCCAATACTTTTCATAAAGCGCGTCAAAAGCTTCAGTACTGCCGTCTTTTAATTTCAAAAGCAATAATTTATCCTGAACCTTATCGTCCTCGCCTATAAACATCCGATCAGCATTGTTAAAATCAAATTTAACAAAAATGAAACATTAAATTAAGCCGAATCCAACATTTGTAACTTTTTTATCATAATAAGATCAATCAATTTAATACAAGGCGGATATCTTGCGGGAAACCATAAAAATAAAATAATGAAATTCCATTCCCGGATCACCTCCGAAATACTGTTGGCATTGGTTGCTTTAAAAGTGTAACTGATTGCTGAGTATGCTGATTTAATAGTGGTATTAAAGCTCATTTTAAAATGATCCGAACTTATTGATCATTTGTCTGATGGCACATTTCTCCTTTAATAAACCCCTGATCATCAGCAGGCCAAAACCGTAAAGGGTCAACCCAAACATCATAAGAAAACCTGTTATAGCATGCTGATTTGAGAAAGGAATAGTGATCATCAATAACCATGCTGCTAAGACGGCGATGACGTACATACTGGTTAATCGTTGATTGATCTTATAGCGAACCCTGATGTAAAACGAATTCAATTTTATGTCATCATCGCTAATTGAGCGGTTTTCGGTTCTTTTTTCGGAATACCGGTATTGTACATAGAGTAAACAGGCAAAAAGCAATACGAACAGGACAAGGACCAGGTTAGGCAGCCATCCGGATAATAAAATGAGTTGATTAGAAAAATAAATACCCGCTGTAATGGTCAGGATATAAGAAGATATCAAACCGGCGCTGCACCATCTCAATAAGCTATTGATCATTATTTTACCGTGTCTTAAAGCGACAAGTAACCCGGACGGATGGTTTAAAGCAATGCGGACTTGCTGATGAAACCAATATACTTTCATAATATAAGTAGCATAATATTATATAATCCTTTAAAACTAATGCGAGCTAAAAGAATGCCTTTATTACGACGTGTTAATAAGTTGCTAATAATAAGCAATTTAAAGATTTACAAGTTGCGAAAGATTTTGATTTTGCTTCAAATTGGAAGTGCAGGATTCCCATAATGATAAGTTGAACGAAAAAATCATGCCCGCGTTTAATAAACTTCTATCAGTTTTGGCCCCTCAACTCCATAAAACCCAACTGGCCGGCTTGTTTTTCCAATATTTCCAGTTTGCACTTTTGCCTGGCAAAATTCATCATAAAGTAAAATCCCAGGCCGTAAATAACGAGGTTTACAGGCGCGGTTGATTTAAACAAATGCGTTAGCCCGTCATGAAAACCTTGCCAAAAACACACGCCTAATATGATAATGATTAACGAATAGGCCAGCAAATAACCGGAAAGCAGCTTATGCTGATAGTTAAGCTTTATGACCTGGTAATTCAGGTGGGTTTTACCCGCTTTTTTAAAGTCGTCGTCATTATAGGTAATGTCTTTCCATTTAAAGTAGAGGAATACAGCGAACAGCAGAAGGATGATAACCAATGTTAAAGCCAAAAGCACGGGATGTTTTCCTGTGAAAGTGCTATAGATCCGGGCAACTGTAAAAACCATTTGAATACAAGCCAGTAGTGTACAAATATTACTTAACAGAATCATTTTCTGGAGTTTATCATCCAGTTTCAAGATCCTGGATCTTATACTTTCATTCCGGCCTTCATCTAATTTGACAACCGGCCAAAAACTCTTTATTTTGTGATTATTATCGGTGAAAATTTTCATAGAACTGTTTTATTTTTTAACAGGTGATATCTGTACCGGCTCCTTCTGCTATTTACATGCCTGCCAAATCTTATCCTGAATAGATGATTAAATAACGCTCAGTCAATGACAGGCGTTTTTTATACAGAAATGGTTTTAGCCAAAAGGGGGCGGCAAGAATGTTATAATTTCTCTAAATGATGGAACGACTCATAATGTGTACAGGCATTTTCATTTGCCCTGGCAAGCACTGATAGAAGGGCATCATTGTCTCTTCCTTTAATAAGGTAGTCGAACGCTCCGCTTTTGATAGCCCGGATTGCCTCATAAATACTGCCGTGGTCGGTAAGCAGGATCACTTCAACATAGTTTTTTTTTACTTTGACAGTTTTTACGAAATCAGTAAAATCCATGTCCGGAAGATCAACATCACTCATAACCACCTGTATTTTTTCTTTTTCCAGTAAGCTGAGTCCTTCCAATCCGCTTTCAACCTGGTGGCAAACATAACCGGCCATGCGCAGGAACCGCCCCAGCCAGCCACCTGATCTTCTTTCATCATCTATAAGTAAAACTGAAGATTGTATATTCATATATTATAAAATCAAAGCTGTTATTTTCCGCAAGCCGGATCCATAACAGCCGGTGAACGATACTATTAATTCCAGGAATGGTTAAAGGCAGTTCCGCAGCTTCTGTAAGTGTAAACGGGCAAAAACCTGATATGATCATGCGGCAATTATCCGTCCCGGCTACAGATGATATGCTATTGCCATGCCAAACGTTCCAATCGGCCGTAAAAACCAGGTTTAGACCCAAATGGGGGCATATCCAAAAATTTCGGCGCTAAAGAAATCATTATGATGGTCTCAAAATGATAGCCTTAAAAAATCATTTTGATAACCAAGCATCAATTCATGACACTGGTACAGGCCGACAAGCCAGCAACACTATTATGCTCAATTTTTGCTGATATTCGCCATAAAAATGTGATTGAGTTGTCTTTCGATAAGTTCGAGCTTTTTCATTTGCCTGGTAAAATTTACAATAAAATAAATCCCAATAGCATAGGTAAGAATGCTGACTGGCGCAGTCAGCTTTAAAAGCAAGGACAATCCGTGCTGAAAATCTGCGAAAAAGAACATACTGCTGATTCCAAGCAATAGTCCGTATTCAAGCAGGTAATACAATACTAACTTACGCTGACCGGAAAGCTTACTAA
>JAQBOS010000374.1 GCA_028287925.1 Mucilaginibacter sp.
AACAATGGCTTCAACCAGGATTGGCAAAATTTTTACCATCCGGGAGCGCTTTGCGGAGAGCTGGTTGGCCCTTACGGGAGTACTTATGATGGTGCCGGGGGCTTTGGCTACTGGCCGTATGATAAGATCCGTACGGTAAACGTATTGATTGAAACCTTACCCAAGTACGCCTCCAGCTTTACTGATGTTCAAAAAAACCAATGGTTGGGCGAGGCCTATTTTTGCAGGGCTTATTTTTATTTTGCTTTGGCTAAACGCTATGGCGGCATCCCTATCATTAAAACAGTTCAGTCTTATCCCGCACCTGTTAATGAGCTGCAGGTACACCGCGACAAAGAAGTTGACGTATGGAAATTTATTGAGGATGACCTTGATAAGGCGTACCAGATGATGCCCGAAACAAGTGTACGTGGCCGGGCTAACCGTTATGTAGCTGCCGCGCTTGAATCAAGAGCTATGCTGTATGCTGCCACCATTGCCAAATATGGATCCACAAATTTTGTTGCCGGCGATGCAAGGTCTGCGGGTTTTGTAGGCATTGCCGCTTCAGAGGCTAATGCATTTTTCCAAAAGGCCATTGATGCGGCCAAACTGCTTGAGGGCAAATACAGCCTTTACCAGAAAAGTGCAGATAAAGTAAAAAACTATACTGATGTGTTTTTAGACCAGGATAGCCCTGAAAATATCTTTGTTAAAGATTATTCATTACCAAGTAATACAGCCCACAGCTGGGACGCCACAATGTCGCCCCGTTATATGACTGCGGATGGTCTTTCACGCTCGTACCCTACTATGGAGTTTGTTGAACGTTTTACCAGTCTTTTAATTACTAACACCGATGGCACCCCAAAACGTTTTACCAGTACCGGAGACCTTATGACCGGCCTTGAGCCGCGTTTGCTGGCCACCGTATATTTTCCGGGAGCAAGCTTAAGGGGCCTTACATTTGATACCCAAAGGGGCCTATACGAGCACTTCACAGGCACAGCCGCTGCTGAATTATCTTCAAATCCGCCTAACCAGCAATTTCGGCATCTCTCCGGCAGTACTGATGCCTTGTTTAATGGTAAACGGATAATTGGCTTTACCGGTGTTAGTACAGATGGAGACGATAAAACACGTACTGGTTTTTATGTAAGAAAGTATATTGACTACAACAAAGCACAGGCTGCTTGCGGTTTATATAAAAGCACTACAAGCTGGATTGACATGCGTTATGCCGAAGTATTGTTAAACCGTGCCGAAGCTGATGTTGAATTAGGCAATGCCAGCGATGCGCTTACCACTATCAACCAGATCAGAACCCGTGCGGGCGCCACTTTAGCTACCCCGGGCGATATTACCGTTAATTACGTACGGAACGAACGCTGCATGGAGCTTGCTTTCGAGAAACAGTACTGGTGGGATATCCGCCGCTGGAGAATTGCTGACCAGATATTGGATAACACCAGGTATCATGCCCTGCTTCCTTTCCTTGTTCTTGACGAGGGCAAATATATATTTCTTAGAGACAATGAACCTTTCCAAAGGTCGTACACTTTTGAGAAGAAATATTATTATGAGCCGTTACCGGGAGGCGAGTTAAATAAAAATCCAAACTTATTCCCAAACAACCCCAATTATTAATTAAAAATAATATATCATGAAGAAAATAATAAACGGATTGTTAATCGCTTTGATTTTAGTTGCCGGTTTTTCCTGCACAAAGGTTGACAACCTGCCGGGCCCCAATGCGGGTTTTAAAGGAAGAATAATTGATAAAACAACATCGGCAAACCTGCTTACCGAAACATCGGGTATGCAGATAAAGCTTGAAGAATTGAGCTACAGCGCCACGCCGGATCCGCAATACATTCCAAGTAAGCAGGATGGCACTTTTGAAGACGATAAATTGTTTAAAGGTCACTACCGCGTTACACCTTACGGTGGTGCATTCTGGCCTGTTGACGGAGTGGAACTTGATATCAACGGAACTACTTCGCATGATTTTGAAGTTACGCCTTATTTAGCCATCAAAAACCTAACCAATAGTTTATCCGGGACTACGCTTACTTTAACTTTTAATATGGTAGCTCCGATCCCCGATGGTTTACCCCAGATTATTGATGTGAAGCCTTTTGTAAACGATACACAGTTTGTTGGCAGCGGCGCCAACATCAATAACTATAGTGATGTTAACAAAATAACGCTCAATAGTAATTATAGCGACGTAGTTGGCAAAACATATACGTTAACCATCCCCAGCCTTAAATCAGGAAGAACCTTTTATGCAAGGGTGGGTGTAAGGGTTAATGATAGTTTTAAACAGTATAACTACTCTGATATAATAGAAGTAAAAGTTCCCTGATTAAATTGATACCTAAACTTAAGGAGAGATCTCTCCTTAAGTTTTTCTTTAACCATTTTTTTAGATCTTTAATTATGCGGCACGCTGCCAGGTAGTACTTATCTACCCATAAACGAATTTAATTCTGTACTAATCATCCATAAAATTATGATGACATTTAAAAGAATATTTACCTACTTATCGCTGTTCCTAACAGGGTCTGTCTTCTCTGCAAAAAACAGCTTTGCGCAAACAAATCCCTTTATTACTGATATGTACACTGCTGACCCATCAGCACATGTATGGGCCGATGGCCGGTTGTATGTATATGCATCGCATGATATTGCCCCGGCGCGTGGCTGCGACCTGATGGATCAATACCACGTTTTCTCAACCGATGACATGGTGCACTGGAAAGATCATGGCGAAATACTGCGTGCCAGCCAGGTTCCATGGGGCAGGCCCAGGTGGCATTAAAAAGTAGGGTTTTATTTAACCAATATTAACAGCTAAAATCATGAAAAAACTCAATGCGATATTTTTGATAGCTCTATTTGCATTAACAAATAGCTGCTCAAAAAATGGCGGCGGAAATTCAACGACCCCTGTTGTTGATCAACCCAAAACGCCCATTGATATAACCCCTTCGCCTGTTGGCGATGTAGTGGGAAAAATAACCGTAGGCTACCAGGGCTGGTTTGCTGCCATTGGCGATGGTTCACCTATTAATGCCTGGTGGCACTGGACACAGGATTGGTCAACGGCGCCATCACCGGGTAATCTCGGTATAAAATCATGGCCTGATGTGCGTGATTATATCAGCACCTATCAAACAGCTTTTGCCAACCTGAACAATGGAAGCCCGGCAAAGTTATTTTCCTCGTTTACCGATCAAACAGTTGACACCCATTTTCTGTGGATGCAGCAAAACGGAATAGACGCTGCCGCTTTGCAGCGCTTTAATCCGAGCGGGCAGGAAGGCCCTGTACGCGATGCCATAACGACCAAAGTGAAAACCGCGGCCGAGGCTCACGGGGTTAAATTTTACATTATGTATGATGTAAGCGGCTGGACCAATATGCAATCAGAGATCAAGGCCGACTGGACTAACAAAATGTCGGCTTATGCCGCATCATCTGCCTATGCCAAACAAAATGGCAAGCCGGTAGTGTGCATCTGGGGATTTGGCTTTAGCGATGATAACCATCCATGGCCGGCAGCGGTTTGTTTGGACGTGATCAATTGGTTTAAAAGTAATGGCTGCTATATTATCGGCGGTGTCCCCACACACTGGCGCAAAGAGGAAAGCGATTCAAGGTCCAATTTCCTGGCTGCCTATAATGCCTTTGATATGCTATCGCCATGGATGATTGGCCGGATTGGCAATGCAAACGATTCAGACAATTTTTACACTACTATTAATCAACCCGATCAGGCTTATTGCAATGCTAACGGAATTGACTACCAGCCCTGTATTTTACCAGGTGATCTGCAGGAACACCAAAGGGCGCATGGCGATTTTATGTGGCGGCAGTTTTACAACATGAAAAGGACCGGAGCACAAGGTATTTACATCTCGATGTTTGATGAATATAACGAGGGTAATCAAATTGCCAAAACAGCTGAGACCTCATCTTTTATACCGACAGGGTCAACGTTTGTTACGCTTGATGAAGATGGTACAGCTTGCTCGGCAGATTATTACCTGAGATTAACCGGTGATGGCGGTAAAATGTTTAAAGGAACAATTGCCTTAACAACAGTACGCCCAACGGTACCAAAACCATAAATTGCTTCCTGCAATATTAGTCTTGAGTCTAAAGTCTTGAGTTCTAAGTCAGAAAAAAACAAAATTTGACTCAGGATTCAAGACTTTCGACTTAAAACTACCCCTTTGTTAAAATAAATATGCCCGGTTCTCACCCCGGGCACAATTGTTACGTAATCTGTAACATCAACTAAATCCCGGATCAAATTCAATTACTCCGGAAGGTCTTATATCTGAACCATGATTTTACCTGGTTAAAGGAAAGTGGGTCAGAGAATCTGCGCATTGTATCCACACATCGGTTTTATCTTACATAAAAGCCGCCTCTTTGCCTGATATCTTCTGATGAACTGCCCACCATAACTCTAAACTCACCCGGCTCAACAACCTGTTTCATCTGCCGGTTCCAGATCATCAGTTCTTTATTGTTCAGCCTAAACTGCACTTTGCCACTTTCACCCGGTTTTAAGCTGATGCGGCTAAATCCCTTTAATGATTTTACAGGTGTGGTAACACTGGCAATAACATCCCGGATATACAGTTGCACCACCTCTGTACCCTCAACCTTACCTGTATTTTTTACAGTAACGCTGATATTGGCCGAACCATTAAGGGGTAAATGCGCCGGTGTAATAGTTAAGTTCGAATATTCAAAACTGGTATAGCTCAACCCATGTCCAAACGGAAACAGGGCTGAAGTGTCCTGGTCAACATAAACGTGCCTCGAGGTAGGCTTATGATTATAATAATAAGGCAATTGTCCAACCGAACGCGGAAAGGTCATAGGCAGTTTTCCCGAGGGATTAATTTTGCCCAGCAATACATCAGCTATAGCCAGGCCGCCGGTTTCGCCTAAAAACCACGACTCAACAATAGCTGGGATCTTTTTAGCAATCCAATTTATACATAATGGCCTGCCGTTAAAAAGCACTACAGCAACAGGCTTGCCCGTTTTTTGAATAGCCTCAATAAGCCGGGTTTGTTTTTGATTAAGCTCGAGGTTTGACCTGTCTTTTCCTTCTCCAACTTCGCCTATATCCTCGCCAAGTACCACTATAGCCACATCTGATTGATTTACCAGGTTAACTGCTTTTTGCAAGTCCAGGTTTTGTTTTTCGGCTGATGTGTCTGCAGAATAGCCGGCTTCATATTCTATTTTCATATCATTACCTGCTTTTTGCCTCAGCGCATCAACAATGGCTACACCCTTACCGTTTTTATTGGCATAACCACCCATGTAAGTGCTGGCAGCCAGCGGGCCAATAACGGCTACCGAATGCACGTTAGCACTGAGCGGTAAAAGTGAATGGTCATTTTTTAACAGGCTGATGCCCTCTTGTGCCACTTTTAAAGCCACCTGGCGGCTTGCATCAGTATGATATACTTTTTTAAGCAATGACTGATCGATGTAAGGGTGATCAAATAAACCCAGCATAAATTTAATTCTTAATACGTCCGATACCGCCCTGTTAAGCTCGCTTACTGCGAGTTGTTTACTTTTTAATGCTTTGATAATAGCATCCGAAAACTCAGCATGCGGAAAATCATAAAATTGCATATCAAGCCCTGCGGTAAGTGTTTGTGCCAGTGCATCGGCAGGGCTGGCCGCTATATGGTGACTTGTTAACGACATCTTGATAGCTCCCAAATCAGACAGTACAAAGCCTTTAAATCCCCACTCTTTGCGCAATACATCTTTAAGTAACCATTTATTATCAACACAAGGGATCCCGTCAAGCTCGCTGTAGGCCGCCATCATGCCTAATGCGCCCCCTTCTTTAACGGCTTTTTCAAATACATATAAAAATGATGACCGCGCCTCCCGTTCACCCATATTTACGGGGGCCGTATTACTTCCGGCTTCGGGGATTCCATGAACGGCAAAATGTTTAGGTTCGGCAAGTACTGCATCGGGGTTGCTCAGGTTGCTTCCCTGCAACCCTTTTACCATGGCAACCCCGTTGGCGGCGGCCAGGTAAGGGTCTTCGCCATAAGTTTCTTCTACTCTTCCCCACCTGGGGTCGCGCGGCAGGCAGAGCACAGGGCCCAACACCATGGCAACACCATGCGCCCGCATTTCGGTAGCTATTATGTGCCCGGCTTTATGCACCAGCGTGGTATCCCAGGCGCCGGCCAATGCAATAGGCACAGGGAAAGTGGTGCTGCCCAGTCCTTCATAGCCATGAAGGCCCTCTTCAATAAACAAAACCGGGATGCCCAGCCGTGTGTGTTCTACTGCATAGCGCTGTACCTGGTTAGTAACATCAGCAGTTAAAGGATAAAGATCATGTACCGAGCCAATACCTTCCGTACCAATGCTTATCCTGGCGCTGTCTGCATACGATGCAGCTTCATGTCCCTGCATATTGGCCACTTCATGTCCCCAATACATATCCAGCTGTCTTATTTTTTCGGTGGTGGTCATGCGGCTTAATAAATCAGCCACCCTTTTTTCAACGGGTAAAGCGGCGTTCTGATAAGGATATTTAATGGGTGCTTTCGGCGTATTAAATGAGCAAAAGGCCATTATTAAAAGAATCATCGGTATAAAGGCGTTCTTTTTTTTCATAAAATTCATAAGTATTATAAGGTTTAAATGGCTTTATGTGTTATGGGTTCAGTCGCATTTAAAGTGAACAGACCGGTTAAAATGAATAGTGCGGGCTTCATTATTTATTGTGATTTATAGCGGCGGGTATGTTTACCTGCAGCGGTATTTGTTTCCTTAACATTTTGCCGGCGTACCCGGTTAAATACAAGTAATAATCATTTGGGATCTCCTCCTCAATAGTTACAAAATTGCTGAGCCCTACCGGAGGGTTCTTTGAGGCTTTTAGTATGGCAGTTCCCTCATCAACTTCATCAAACATGGCTACATACAGCATAGTAGCGCCACTCTTTATTGCACCATACAGCTGCTTCCAGTAAAATTGACCTTTGTTGCGCGGAATTTGATTTTGCGGGCTCCGCGGGTTCATGTTATGCCAGCTAAATCCCGGGAAAACGGTTGGTACATAGTCAACCTTGTTTGTTTTACACCAGGCAATATCGTCAACTATACGGCTTTGAAACTGCGGGTACGAGGTTTCATTAAACCGGCCCACAAACCAGGGATGTATAATATCAGCCTTACGCAAAATATCATGCAGATGCGAGTCTTTTTCGGTGTCGTTCCCAAAATCGCGCCAATAGGTGGGTACCCCCAGCAAAATTGAACAGCCGCCGTAAACCGGGTCGTTCTTTAAAAAATCAATTATCCTTTCTATTTCCGGTAAACCGTATCGCCTTCCGTCCGAAAAGCCAACGCCCCATATAGCTACCAGCGGCTTACCGTTATGATACAAATAGGTTTGCTTGTTGCCTTGCCGGGTTAACTTTAAACTGTCAACCAGGTGCTTAAAATCATTGATCACCAAAGTATCGTCGCCTGCCCGCATCCCCGACAAATCATACATCAGCGCCAATGCCCTGTGATATTTTTGCGATGATCTTAATGCGTTACCTAACACCACATCATTATGGTTCCGGCCCGGGCCTCTTTGTACATCAGCTATAAAGCGTTGTACAAATACACCGTCAATACCATATTGCTGCATCCACTTAAAGTGCGTATCGGTTGATGATGCATCATGCGAGCTGTACAGATAGGCATCGCTGCCATCTGCGTGTTTAAAAGGGGTTTTATAGGTTTTTGCATATTCACTTACATCGGGCCACAGGTCAATATTAGTGCTGCCCGGCTCAAATTTTCCATGCGAGTTATAATGGTTCCAGCCGCGGCCCGCACCATCGCCAGGTGCGTTAAACCAGCCCTGGTAACCCGCCATAACCAAGCCTTTATAGCTTTTAAATGCAGATGTTTTACTATGCAGCGACTGGCCATAACCTACCGCACATAGCAATAGTAACAGCGCGGTTAATAGTTGTTTTCTCATTGCGATGAATTTTAATGCTTGTAAATTAAATACCCCAGTTTTTATTTGGTTTTGGCCCCATTTGCAGCTCAAGCAAGCCACCCGAAGTGAGCTGCTCATGCGTAAACCAGGGTTTATTTAATACTTTGCCATTAAATTTGGCGCTTTGGATATACTTATTGATCACCGAGCAGTTATTGGCCACCAGCTTAAACTGCTTGCCACCAGGCAGGTTTACCGTTACCTTACTAAATACAGGGCTGCCAATAGTATAAACCGGCTTGCCGGGTGTAATAGGGTAAAAGCCCATTGAAGAGAACACCACAAAAGCCGACATGCCTCCGCCGTCTTCATCACCGGGGATGCCAAATATGTTATCCTTATACCATACATCCAGTAAAAAGCGAACGCGTTTTTGCGTTTTCCATGGTGCAGCGGTATAATTGTACAGGTAGGGGATATGGAAACTGGGCTCGTTACCCATAGAGTATTGCCCAACCAAACCTGTTGCATCAGGAAATTTAGCCCAGAATTCATATTTGCTGCGGCCCAGGTCTTCGCGGAACAAACGATCGAGCTTAGCCTCAAAATCGCTGCTTCCGCCCATTAAATTGATCAGTCCGTTAATATCATGCTGCACCTGCCACAGGTAGGTCCACCCGTTATTTTCATCATAGTAATCCCGGCCGCCCATGCCTCCATCAAATTTGGGGTCAATATTGATCCAGTTGCCAGCCGAATCTTTTGGGATGAACATTTTTACATCATTATTCCACAAGTTTTTATAATTGGATGCCCGCTTACCAAATAATTCCTGGTCGCCCGGCTTCTTTAATTCTCCGGCCAGCTGGCCAACTGCCCAATCATCATAACTGCCGCCAAGCGTTACGGCAACAGCCTGTCTTTTCTCAAATGAATGCACCAGGCTTACGGTTTCCTTTTCGCCTTTAGCAAGAGCGGGGAAATAGCCTTTGGTGTGATAAAAATCATCCAGCGTACATTTGGGGCCATTTTCCCAGGGCAGCATGGTGGCCTCGTTTGCATTTTTAACAATTCCCTCATAAGCTTTTTCCACATCAAAACCACGGATCCCCTTGCGGTAATCGTCTAAAAACATAATGGTGGAATGAAAACCGTTCATGCACGGATTATCGCCAAATAAAACCGGGAACGTAGGCATCCAGCCGCTTTGCTGGTACATGTTTACATAGGAGTTTAGCATATCAGCCTCCATGGCCGGGTTCAAAATTGCCCTTAACGGATGGAGTGCCAGGTAGGTGTCCCAAACCCAGTCATCCACATAAAAAGGCCGGGTGGTGGCGTGTATTTTTTTATCATAACCACTATAATAATGGCCGTCTTCAGTAATGTTTACCATGCGCTCATTACAACGGTACAATGCGGTGTAAAAAGAGCGTCTTTGTGCTTCGGTACCACCTTCTACCTGGATCTGGTTAACCACCTTAGCCCATGCGCTTTTACCTGCCTGCACTAAACCGGCGAACTTTGTACCGGTAAACTCTTCTTTAAAATTGTTTTGCGCCTGTTGTAAGCTTATATAGGATATGGCATACTTAAATTCAATAGTGTCGGGTATCGTGCCCGAAAAGGTGATCCATGATTTGGCGCCGTTGCCTTCAATACTAGATTCCTTTGTTAGTTGCCCGTCTTTAACCACCCCGGCATTACCTTTAGCATTAAACAAACCGTATACATAAATTTTAATATCGCCATGATAAGTTTCCATGCCGGTAACCTCATTGCCGTTGTTAAATTTCCATGAGGCATTACCATGGTTGTATACATTAAAAAGGATGCTTTTTGTCGGGGTCTTTGCCGGGAATGCAAAACGATACATACCCACTTTCTTGCCAGGTGTAAACTCAACCGTAATATCCTTATCTATTAAATAGGTTGAATAATACCATGGCCTGGTAATTTCAAGGTCATGATCATAGGGCATTCGCTGATCCCATGATGCTATGGTCAACGGCTGATCATCCGGCTTTATGGAGAAAACCTCGCCAAGCCTGTGCGATACCATGTTAAGCGGGAAGCTTGAGATCTGATCGTCAATATAGCTACTCCTTAAAGGATACATCCTTATCATTTGGTTGGGCAAATGCATGGTTGGCCTTGTGGGTTCCAACAGTTGCCCTACATTACCTATCCGCGGATCAATGTATTTCAGGTTGCCATCCCGGTTTGTTTGCGCGTTGGCTTTAGTAATACTGGCAGTACAATACAAAGCCAGTAAAAAAGCCGGCTTTAGCAACCAGGAAAGCTTAAATAGCCGGTTAAAGCAATTGCAGCTTAACGGCATTGTTGAGTTATTGGACATTGGTTTATAATAAAGATTATAAAACCCAAATTTGTTGTCAGTCCTTAATTAATCCTTAAAAATTGATTAATTAAAACACTATTATTGCCCTAAACCGATTTATTATTCAATAATCGAATGAAAATCGCGTTCAAAGGCTTCACCATAGATAACCTTATACTCTTTGTTGAAGTTTTCAAAAGTGTTTTTTGCCAGCGAATGTTTACCTAAAAAGGATAAGGCTTTACACTTTAATATCATGGCCTCTTCGTTAACCGGATCGAAATAAAAAATATCATTGGCCAGTTTTATTAAAAACTCTGGGTCATCGGCAATTCTAACAGAGTCTGCAAATTGGATATAGGAATCGGTTATTTCGTTTGATACCTCGGATTTAAACGCATCAAGCCATTCATATTCAATATTTGATAAAAAATTACCTCTTTGTGTAATATCTGTAAGCTGTAATATTTTTTGCTTGCTTAACTTGCTTTTGTTTGATACAATGCACAGGTAGTTATGATAATCAACCATGATTTCGTTATAGTCGATTTCAATTTTCCAGAAGCCGGTATCTTTTGATAAATGGCAGTGCCCCATTTTATCAAGCAGCGATTTAAGCTTGGTTAAACTTACTGAGCGATTATTACGGGCGCTTTTTTCTGATTTATCAAACCAAAGCATTTCAATTAGCTTTTCTGAACTCACCCCTCTGCCTAATTTAACGGAATAAAGCAAAATAACCAGGAACAATTCCTTTAACAATGGCGTAAAATACTTGGTGATCTCGTTGCCTTCGGGGGTAAAAAGTTGCAGATCGCCGAATAAAAATATAGCGTTCTTATTATGGTTTAGCCTGTTTCCTGTTTCAGATGTTTGGAGATCATGTTCTGTATAATGATTCATTGCAGCATCTGCCCCAACTTTTTTGCGGTAATAATGTAACGCATTTTTTTTGCGATAGATAATGACTCCCGCCCCTATGCCCAAACCAACTATAAGTACCCCGCTTATCCATAAAATATAATTAATGCTTTCATCACTGATCACCCCTGTTTCCAGCGGCTCCGGTGGACTTAAAAGCGAGTATATTTTAATTCTTGTTTGTTCATTCTCCTTAAAAAGGGTAACCGCTAAGAACTTCTTGCTGTAAGGGCAATAATATACATCAGCGTACGAATGTACATCATGAAATAAGTAGGGGATGGTGTCGCCCACCGTTTGGTAAGCAGGTTTATCTAACGAACCACAGATCAGTTGCAGGTTGGAATTATACTTATGCTGCGGGAAAATAAGGCCGTAATACGTTCTGGCCTTTTCATTTATTATTAAGGAGTTGGCAAATACAAAGTCCTCCTTTTTAGCGTCAATCGTAAATAGTTTTTTAAAAGCTTTATCTTTAATTGTAAAGCGCATCATATCGTACAAATTTCTTGGGCTTACGATCTGTTGCCCCGATGCGCTCCCATAGCCACCCATTACATAAGCCGTATCGCCTGCTGCATTTGTACCTAAACCGGCCAGGTATCGCGGGGTAAATTTATCGCCTTTGATTTTTAGATCCTGCCATATCCGGGTATTTACATTATATCGTTTTACACTATCTTTATAAACCAATTGTCCGTAACCGCCAATGGTGTATATGGACGTATCTGCCTTGCAAAAAAATTTATTTAAATGGCCTGAATTAGTAGCCAAAGGCATGGTTTTAAAGCTCTTATCCCACTTTTTATTTTTAATGGTATAAGTAGCTGCTATTTTTTGGTCAATAAAAAGATAATATAGCTTATCATTATTAAAAAGGGTTTGGTCACCGGGGATCAATTGCTGTTTGCCTGTAAGGTATGCATCACTTTTTAACGGCAGTGCCTTACTTACTGAATAAGATAGTAATGAATCGGCAGTAATAATATAAACAGTTTCAGTAGCCGGGTCAAAGGCCAGGCTTGCAGTTCCGGCAATAGTGAGCTCTTTTTCCATTTGCCAGTTACGATGGCGCGCTTTTATCCAGAGCGGATTGGTAACCGATCCGTTATTCTGATCAACAATTTCATGTGCCACATCCCCATGCCACTCACTAAGTGGCCACCATGATAACAGCTTATTGTTTTGCAGTACCTTTACATCCTTCAGTTTAAATGGCGGCAGATCTGTAGTTTGATATCTATTATAGGCATTTGCTCCGAAAAGCATATGATAGCTGGTGTTTTGCATTAAATGTACACCGGTTTCGCTGTAGGATGTCTTGCCTGAAAATACAGTAAGCCTGTCATTTTTAAAGTCGATCAATATCCGGAGCTTGCTCCAATCGCTATAGAGGAGCTTATCATCAATATTAAATGAAATTTTGGAGAGCTTTTCACCAATAATGATCTTGAAGTGTTTAACATTAGCCTGGTTATCATATACCAGGTCGATATTCTGCTTATCGTCACCAATCAGCCTTAGTATATAGCCGAAGTATATTTGCTTATTTGGTATAAATGAAAGGTCAAATGTAAACTCCAGGTTGTCTTTTGGAGCAATATCCTTAATGCCCAGATCTAATGTTGTACGCTTATCCTGTACTACCTCATGGCTATAAAAACCAAGCCCGTATGATTGTGCATAAACAGGTGGTATAAATAGTATATTAAAAAAAATAACCGCAATTATTCCCGATAAAAAAAATCTCATGTTGATCAGTACAAGATAAGTATTAGAACTTAGGTACCTGCGCTGTAATTTTATAATTTAGGTCAAAAAAACATTACCTGTGTTTAGATGACGGCAATGGCTAAATTACAATAAAAACAGTTTAAATTCAAAGATTATGTGATTATATAAGTAATAATTAACAGCAAAGTAAAACAATATAATATGGACAATACAAACAATAACGAAACACTGATCAGGCAACTTGTTGAGAACTGGGCGAAGGCGGTTCGCAATAGAGATCTTGACACTGTACTTGCTCACCATGCCGACGGCATAGTAATGTTTGACGTACCCGAACCTTTTCAATCAGTGGGCATTGACGCTTACCGCGATACCTGGGGCTTGTTTTTTAAGTACACAGAACCTGGTGTGTTTGATATTCAGCAATTAAAAATAGTTGCTGATGAAAAGGTTGCTTTCTGCATTGCAACAATGAAATGTTCAGATAAAAGCAGTGGCGCCGGATTTGCACCATTGGATTTTAGATTAACAATCGGGTTGGAAAAAATAAATGATCAATGGACAATCGTTCACGAACATCATTCTATTCCTTCAAAATAAAAATTAATAAGAATAGTATAACAAGGATCTCATCGTGTCGGGAAAAGCCTGAGCTCTTTTTTTGGTGGAGCTAGGGGGCTTTATGATTTGGTTGATTTTAACTGAATTGAAAGAATCATTTTTATTCAACCCTGAACCTTTCTTCCGCTTTTTTCTTAAGGTCTTGCAAAGCTTTTGTCCGGTTCTTTCTAAGCGGCTCCGTTATGGCTATTGGCGCGCCTGCCGGATTGTATTTTTCTGCCCAAAGCGTTATCTCACTAAGGACCGGGATTAATTCAATCGCTTTTTCGGTAGGGCGATATAGGAATTTGGATTTATTTGTTGGTGCAGTGTGCTTTGTAACGAACCCTTCCTGAAGCAACACGTTGAGCCTGTCGGTTAAAATATTTGTAGCAATCTTTTCATCCGAATATAAGAATTCACTAAAGGAATCTTTACCATATAAAAGTAAATCCCTCATGATCAGCATTGTCCATTTGTCGCCAAATATATCCATGGTATAACTTATAGGGCATTCCGACCTTCTGTTTATTGTCTTCATAAAAAAATAAAAATAGCTATTGCATTTTGCAATTACTTTGTACATTTGCTATTGCAATTTGCAAGTACAAATGTAATATAAATTTAAAAAACTATTTAAATGAAAGCAATTCAGCTAAAAGCATACGGTGATCCATTAGAAAACGTTGACGTCGTAGAAACTAATAACATCGGTACCATTAATAATGATGAAGTTGTTATTGAGGTTTTGTATAGCCCCGTGAATCCCAGTGATCTATTACTGATGCGGGGAACGTACCCCATACTACCGGAGCTGCCTGCCGTAATTGGACAAGAGGGTGTAGGAAGAGTGGCTTCCATTGGCAGTTCTGTTTCAACTGTTAAACCAGGCGATATTGTGACCATTCCGTTCGGCACATTTTCATGGAGTGAAAAGGTTGTGGCGAAAGCCGCAGATTTGGTTGTGCTGCCGGCGAGCGTAGATCTGCAGCAAGCGGCTATGCTTTCTCTTAACCCACCCACAGCGGT
>JAQBOS010000666.1 GCA_028287925.1 Mucilaginibacter sp.
CGAGCGCCAGCAGGTTGCGGTAGTTGGACGGATGCTCCGCATCGGCGCGCACGCTCAGCCCGCGCACCGCCGGGGTCACCGTTTCGATGTCTTCCGCGTTGGTACCGACGATGCCGATATGCGGAAAGGTGAAGGCCACGATCTGGCCGGCATCGGAAGGATCGCTGAGAATCTCCTGATAGCCCGTCATGGCGGTGTTGAAGCAAACCTCGCCGATGGCACTGCCTGCCGCGCCGAAGCCGGTGCCTTCGAAGAAAGTGCCGTCCGCCAGCATCAAGCCGCCGCGTGAAAATACCTTCTCCGCGGGGGCGGAGTGGGCGGAAGATGCGTCGGTCATGGGAAGCCTCGGATTTGCGCGAAAATAGGTAGGCGATCGGCGCGCGTCAACCAGAACTTATCGTGATATTTCAACGGGTTGGAATTATCCACGTATTTGTCGCCTCCTCCGGCTTCAACTTCCGCTCGGCTGCTCGGGCGTTCCCGCCCTCGCAAATGCCTCGCTCGTTGAAGCCACCTCCCCCGCCAGCGCGCGACCAGCGCGCGGGGGAGGCTGGTCTCTGGAATCAGGTGATTGTAACTTCCGGCCCGATTTGGAGGTTTCTCATGTCCCTGCGCGCCCAACTCACCGACGCCATGAAAGAGGCGATGAAGGCCAAGGACGCCAAACGCCTGGCCACGGTGCGCCTGATGCTGGCGGCGCTGAAGGACCGCGACATCGCCGCCCGCAGTGAAACCAGCCGCGACCTGTTGGGCGATGACGAAATCCTCACCTTGCTGGCCAAGATGATCAAGCAGCGCGAGGAATCCGCCACGGCCTACGATTCCGGCAATCGCCCGGAACTTGCGGCGGGGGAGCGCGAGGAAATCACCATCATCCGCAGCTTCATGCCCGCCCAGATGGACGAGGGCGCGATGAAGGCCGCGGTGCAGAAGGTCATCGCCGAGACCGGCGCTGCCTCGATCAAGGACATGGGCAAGGTGATGGCGGTGCTCAAAGAGCGCTATGCCGGCCAGATGGATTTCAGCAAGGCCAGCGCCGCCACCAAGGACGCCCTCTCAGGCAAATAGGAAAAAGGGCAGATTTTCCGCGCCGCAACCCTGATTCACAGGAATCGCAGGGCTTTGTCCCCCATTTGCAGGCGTTTGCGGATAGACTGATCCCATGCGCTATGGCGAAGGACTGCTGGAAGAAATCCGGCGGCGGACCGATCTGGTCGCGCTGGTGGGCCGGCGCGTCAAGCTGGTGCGCAAGGGCCGGGTGATGTGGGGCTGCTGCCCCTTCCACCAGGAAAAATCCCCCAGCTTCAAGGTCGAGAATGAGCGGCGGCTCTACAAATGTTTCGGCTGCGGCAAGGGCGGCGACGCCTTCAAATGGCTGATCGAAACCGAAGGCCTGAGTTTTCCGGAAAGCGTGGAAAAGCTGGCGGCGGAAGTGGGCGTCGAGCTGCCAAAATGGTCGCCCGAGGACGAAGCGCGCGAGCAAAAACGCAAGTCGCTTTATGACATTGTGGAGCTGGCGGCGAAATTCTACGAAGAACAATTGTTCGATGCCGGCGGACGCGAAGCGCGCGATTATCTCAAGGGCCGCGGGCTGGACGGTGCGGCGGCGAAACAATTCCGTCTGGGTTACTCGCCCAGCGGCAATGGCGCGCTGATCAAGCATCTGACCGAGCACAATGTCACCCAGGACGACATCATCGCCGCCGGTCTGGCGCGTCCCGCCGAAGACGGCCGGCCGATGCGCGACTTCTTCTACAACCGGGTGATGTTTCCCATCGGCGATGGGCGCGGCCGCATCGTGGCGTTCGGGGCGCGCGCCCTGGAAGCCGATGCCAAGCCCAAATATATCAACACCGGCGAAACCGCGTTGTTTTCCAAGGGCACCCAGCTTTACAACTTTGCCACCGCCCGCGCTGCTGCCATCAAGGCCGGCACCGTCATCGTTGCCGAAGGTTATATGGATGTGATCGCGCTGGTGCGCGCCGGCTTTGCGCACAGTGTGGCGCCGCTGGGAACGGCGCTGACCGAAGACCAGCTGCATCTGCTCTGGCGCACCGCGCCCGAACCCATTCTCGCCTTCGATGGCGATGCGGCGGGACTGAAGGCGGCACACCGCGCCGCCCATCTCGCCTTGCCGCATCTGAAGGCGGGCTATTCGCTGCGCTTTGCCTTTCTGCCCGGCGGCGAGGATCCCGACAGTTTCATCGCCGGCAGTGGCCCAGGCGCGATGACGGTGCTGCTGGAAGCGGCGCTGCCGCTGTCGCAGTTGCTGTGGCGGACGGAAACCGAGGGCAAGGACCTTTCCACCCCCGAACGCCGCGCCGGGCTGGAACACAATCTCAAAGAGATCGTCGACCGCATCACCGACTCCAAGATTGCGGACTATTACCGCCGCGGTTTCGAGCAGCTGGTGTTCGAAAGCTTCAAGCGGCGATCGGCCCCGGCCGATCGCGATGGGACTCGATACCCCGGCCGGTCTTCGACGGCCCGAACAAGTAAGCCCGGCGGCAAGTTCCGGGGCGACTTCAAGCCGCGCCCCCTGCCGGGAAGCCCGGAAGCGGTCTCAGCCAGCGTCCAATCTTCGGCCCTGGTGCGGTCGGGCCAGGCCGGGGCCCGCCACGCCAAGGAGATGGAACTCGGCCGGCTTTTGGTGGAATCCCCGGAAATCGCGCTTGCACAAGGTGAATCCCTGGCGGTTTTGGACCTTACAGACCCTTCGCTTGACAGGCTGCGCCACGAGCTTCTAAACCTCGCCGCCTCCGGCTCCAGCCTTGAAAAAGCTGGGGTTCAAACCCATTTCACGCGTAAGGGAATGGCCGACTTGCTGGTGCGTTTTGCCGGCTCCGCGGTTGAAGATCCCCAAGCCAGTTTTCAGCGCGCCGTCGCCGACCTGCGCGAACTGACGGGGCACCAAACCGACGCGCGGCGCTTGCTGGAGCGTCGCAAGGCGCTTTCACAACGGCCCGGCGACGGGCGCGGGCAATAGTTAGGTAGACCATAAGTGACCAAGGCCTCTCCCAAGAAATCGGCAAAGCCGACCAAGAAGCCCGCGGCGAAAGCTGCCGCTTCCAAGTCGTCGCCTGCCAA
>JAQBOS010000381.1 GCA_028287925.1 Mucilaginibacter sp.
TAGGCCGCAGGATTCCTGAGAGGATATGGAGCCGCTGGATGCCGTTAAAGTCCCCCTCATCGGCATACTGGTTAAACTTTTTATTGATGACGGCTCTGAATACAAAAAGGCTGCTGATCAGCATTTCGGCCAGGATAGATACCGGTACCGCAATAGCCAGCGCAATGGCCGGTCCTTTGCCCGAAATAATGGCGAAAGCTGTACCCAATACGCCGCCGGTAATAACATCGGGTGGAATAGCTGCCCCTACTTTTATATTGCCCATAAATATCAGCTCCAAAGTGGCGCCGATAATTACGCCCTGGTTCAGATCGCCAAGCACAAGGCCTACCAATGGACCTAACACCAATGGACGGCTCAGCAATGTGGTCCCCAAAAAATCTTCGGAGTGGCCAAACATGGCTATGAGCGCAATAAGCAGGTACGAAATTGACATATGTTTTAATTAACGTTGTATAGAGAATCAAGAAGTCAAGAGTCAGGAATCAAGAAAGAGCTGATTTAACTTTTTCTTCTTTTCTTGATTCTTAACCTCTTGATTCTTGCATCTTATATTAAGCTTCCTACCATTTGCTTTGTATCAGTAGGTACCTGTCGTAATTCAAGTTCTATTCCTTTATCCAGTAGTTCTCTTACAAGGGTTATATCTTCATCATCAATAGCAACAGCCTTTGAAATAAGCTTAGCGCCGTTTTTTAGCCTGATGCCACCAAAATTCACCGACTTTATTTCTGATACCTCATTAACCAAAGCATAAGCATCCTTAACGCTGTTAATAATCAGTAAAATTTTCAGGTTCCTGCTTTTTTCATCGTTTAAAAATGCAGCAGCATCAGCTAATGATTTTATCAAGAGTTTGGTTCCCGCTGGTTTGGCAAGGCCCAGGGCCATCTTTAAAAATTCGTCTTTAGCAACTTTATCATTTGCTATTAAAAGGCAATTAACACCCAGCGCGGGTGTCCAGGTAAATGCAACCTGACCATGCACTAATCTGTCATCAATCCGGGTCAGCTTAATCATCCTGGTCTTCTTTTTTTGCGGTTAAAAGTTTGTTTACGTAGGTCATTTGCTCTTTAGCATTCTCAATTGCCGAAGAAATTACATCTTCAACAGGTGTTTCGGCATCGGCCATTAAAATCTCAATCAGCAAGGGTAAATTAAACCCCGACACTACATAGACGTTTGATCTTAACGCATGTTGCAGCACCTGGTTGGTAATGCTACCGCCAAGTATATCACAAAATACGATCAGCTCATCGTTATCGCTAACCTGGTCTATCACCTCTTTTATTTGTGTTTCAACCGAAACAGCATCATCTATATAGGCCTGGATTAAAAACACATGCTCAACAGCGCCGATAATTATATCTAACGACGATTTTACCCCTGCGGCAAACGTGCCGTGGGTAGCAATCAGGAATTTTCTTGTTCTATCACTTTTCTCCATCCGGTATTATAGGTATTTGTTTAATAAATCAGCATTACAATATATGCATTTTTACGTTCTGCAATAATCAGCCAAACTTTAGTTAAATACTATTTTTAAGGCCCTACAATACCACTACTTTGGTTTTTATAGGGTTTTACCTGTTAGAATGGATAGATTAAAATCCATTCTAACAAAATTGCCCGAGCTGACGGCTCTGAATTTTGGGTTAAAATTTGGCTGTTTGGAAATCAGAAATGGAACCCAAAGTAATTAAGATAACGGGGTTTATCCCTCCTTACGCGCAGCGAAGGGAGGGAGGTCGAGCGAAGCAATGACCGGGTGGGTAAATCTGCGGGCGATATTCACGCAAATGCATTGGCGCTAATGCATGGCGGTTTGACTCACCCCGCCGACGCTTCACTGGGCGACCCTCTCTGCTTCGCAAAGAGGGTAAAAAAGACTGGCCATTCAAATTTCCTCAAACCGTAGTGCTAATGTAGTGGCATGAAAATCCTTACAGGAAATGTAATATATTAGCTTTGGACTTCCGGGATGCTTACCAGCTTCCATAATATAAACCCCTAACAAAAATAACGCTCATGGTTTTATCTCGTATGAAAACATCTATAATATATGTGCTGCTACTTACACCTTTTTTACTACACGCTCAATCAGTAAAAATAGTAACCAATCACGTTGGGTACGAGGACAACCGGGCCAAGCATGCTATTATAGTTGCAGACAGCAAATTGAACATAAACACATTTAACCTGGTTGATGCAACTACCGGCACAACAGTGTTTAGCGGTAAGCCTGTATTTAATGGCCCGGTTAACAAATGGAAAAACTTTCAATTCTGGACGATTGACTTTAGCACGGTTACAACTCCCGGTACTTATAAGCTGCAGATCCAATCTGCAAAAGGCCCTATATCTTCCTACCCATTTATCATCGGGAAAAACGTACTGGAAAAAGCTACTATATCTGATGTAGTGTATTATTTCAAGGGTCAGCGCAGTTCGGGTTTGCTGGATAAGGCCGATCATCACACCTTATTTTCAGGTAAAACAACCGATACTATTGATGCGCATGGTGGGTGGTATGATGCCACCGGCGATTATGGCAAGCACCTTTCTCACTTGTCATTTTCCAATTATTTTAATCCACAGCAAATTTCGTTAACAGCGTGGAGCCTTTTTAAAACCTACGAGCTTTTAAACGCAAGACCGGGAACGGATTTCAGGCAGTTTAACCGCAGGATTTTGGACGAGGCCATGTATGGCGCTGATTATTTGGTGAGGATGCAGGCCAAAGGCGGATCGTTTTACCGTTCAGTTGGTGCTCCAGGTCCCGGGAAATTGCCGAAGGACAGGATGATTCCTGCCGAAGAAGGCAGCTACCGGATAAAGAAAACCAAAGACCAGGCATTTAATAAAGCCTCCACTGAAAAAAGCTGGCGGCTCTACCAGTCCAGCTACCGCTCAGGTGCCGGGATGGCTATCGCTGCGCTGGCAATGGCATCGGCTTACCCTGTAAGCGGGGAATTTAGCAATGCAGATTACTTAAAAGCTGCCGAAAACGCATTCGCTTTTTTAGAGAAAGATAACGAGCAGATGGATTATGATCACAAAGAAAATATGCTGGATGATTATTGTGCCCTGAACGCTGCTACCGAACTTTATAAAGCAACAAAAAAGGACGTTTACAAAGCCGCGGCTGCAAAAAGAGCTGCAAGCATAATGGGCCGCCTGGTTACCTGGAAAAATTATAAAAATTATTTCAGAGCAGATGACAAAGACCGTCCATTCTTTCATCCTTCAGATGCCGGACTACCGGTGGTAAGCTTGCTATATTATTATCCATATGCTAATGCCGCTGAACAGGCACAGATTAAAAAAACCACAAAAGAATCAATGGAGTTTGAGCTGGCTATTACACACGAGGTAAACAATCCGTTTGATTACAGCCGCCAACTGGTGCAGGATACTTTAGGGAACAGGCGGAGCTCTTTCTTCTTCCCGCATGGCAGCGATGCCTCACCATGGTGGCAGGGCGAAAATGCAAGGCTTGGCTCGGTTGCCGCAGCAGCAAGAATGACAGCGGCGTTGTTTAAAGATGATAAACCATTTCACGATCAATTGGACGGCTTTGCGCTCGACCAGCTAAACTGGATCCTGGGTTTAAATCCATTTGACAGCTGCATGCTGCAGGGTACAGGGCACAACAACCCGGCCTATGGCTTTTTTGGAACGTTTGAATATACCAATGCGCCTGGCGGAATTGTTAATGGCATAACCTCGGGCTTTGATAATGAAGACGATATAGATTATAATATCCCGTATGCCGTATCGGGAAAAGATTCAGACTGGCGCTGGGCCGAACAATGGCTGCCACATACGGCCTGGTATTTACTGGCGGTTTCCTTAAATGATTAAGTTTTTAAAAAATGAAAAAGTACATAACAAGTTTAGTTCTCCTTTTAACGCTTTGCAGTTTTGCATTTGCAAATGTTGATCACAAAACCCTGGCAATAGGCGAAAGTGCACCTGATTTTAGTTTGCCTGGTATTGATGGTAAAACCTATACGTTGCAGTCGTTCAAAAATGCAAAGGTGCTGGTTATCGTTTTTATGTGTAACCATTGCCCAACATCGCAGGCATATGAGGACAGGATGGTTAAGCTCACCAGCGACTATGCTGCCAAAGGTGTAAGCGTGGTGGCTATTAACCCCAATAATCCGGCCGGGCTTCGTTTGGATGAATTAGGATACAGCGACCTGGGCGATTCGTTCGAAGAGATGAAGATCCGCGCCAAAAACATGAAATTTAATTTCCCGTACCTGTATGACGGCGAAACCGAAGTAGCCTCGAACAAATACGGCCCGATAGCAACGCCCCATATCTTTATTTTTGACAAGGACAGGAAACTGCGCTACAATGGCCGCATTGACGATATGGAAAACCCGGCAAAAACACCGCATTCGCTTGATGCACGCAATGCCATAGATGCCATATTAGCCGGTAAGGAAATAGCCGTATCGGTTACCAAAACCTTTGGCTGCTCCATAAAATGGGCCGAGAAAAGTGTATGGCTGGAGAAAGCGCAAACCCAGTGGGCTAAAGAGCCTGTAAAACTGGATACGCTAAGCGCTGATGGGATAAAAGAAGTGCTGAAAAATCACACTGACAAATTACGACTGGTTAATTTATGGGCCACATGGTGCGGCCCATGCGTTGCCGAATTTAGCGACCTGGTTACCCTAAACCACACCTACCGCGACCGCGGACTTGAGTTTGTAAGCATCAGTGCCGATGACCCCGCCAAGAAGGATAAGGCCCTGGGTTTTTTGCAACGCAAACAGGCATCGGGTTTAAACTATATCTATACCGGTGATGATAAATATAAAATGATTGAAGCGGTAGACCCTAAATGGGATGGTGCTTTACCCTATACGCTTTTGGTTGAGCCCGACGGTAAAATTGTTTATGCCCACCAGGGAGCCATTGATGCCGAAGAGCTAAGAAAAATAATTTTTGATAACCCGATGATGGGCAGGATTTATAAAGAACCGGTAAACAAATAGGACTCGTGTGATGGGTTCCCCTCTTGAGAGGGGCAGGGGGTGTGTTAGTCCGCCATGCAGACGATGCGCCTGGCAAACACACCCCGCCACTACACTTGTCCGGCACGCCCCCTCTCAAGAGGGGAATAAAAAAATGTAACCAAATGAGAAAAGCATTATCAACATCAGTTTTAATCATTCTTGCCCTTTTTAGCTTAAGGGCTAATGCCCAATCCACCAAATTCAAAGTCCTTGTTGTTGCTTCCCAGGCAAAAGATCACTGGAAAAGCATCTCCGCAGGCAAGGAGTTTTTTGAAAAGCTGGGTGCTGAAAATCACTTCAGCGTTGATTTTACGGATGATACCAGCAAGATCAATGATGCCAACCTGGCTAAATACCAGGTGTTTGTGATGTTTCACTTGGCGCCGTTTGATATGTCGGCAAGCCAGCAGGCGGCGTTGCAAAAGTTTGCAGAGCAGGGCAAAGGCTGGGTAGGCGTACATGCTGCCGGACTAACCGGCAAGCAATTTTTAGGATCAAATTCCACTGCAAAGTATTGGGATTGGTTCGAAACTTTTATGGGTGGTGTAACTTATTCTCCGCACCCTGCTTTCCAGGATGGAATGGTTGTGGTGGAGGATCATAAGCACCCTGTTACCAAAAACCTGCCGGCAAAATTTTGGCTTGCGGACGAGTGGTATGAGTGGGATAAAAGCCCGAGGGGTAATGTGCGCGTTTTGGCAACAGTTGACGAGTCAACCTATAAACAAAACAAGCCGATGGGCGATCATCCAATGGTTTGGACAAATGAAAATTTTCACCGGATGATCTATATCTGTATCGGCCATTCGCCAACATCTCTGGTAAATTCAAACTATGTAATATTAATGCGCGATGCCATTTTGTGGGCCGCATCAAAATAAAATAATATAGAATCTCCGTGCTCTCTGCGTTTTCTCCGCGAACTCCGCGGTTATTTTTTACCACAGAGGCCACAAAGAGATTCACAGAGTAACACAGAGATTAAAAAAGATAATATCAATCTAAAAATAACATGAAAAAAATAGCATCTATAATTGGGTTTTGTGTGTTGGGGATTTGCGGCGCCTGGGGACAAAAAGCGCCGCGTTTTAAAGTAATTGCTCTTTATGAAAATGGCGGTCATCATATTGAATATTCAAGAGCAGCCAAAATATGGCTGGATAAGCTGGCTGCAGACAGCAACTTTACCATTGATTACATCCAGAATACAGATAAGATTGATGATGCTTTTTTAGCCAATTACCAATTGTTTATTCAACTGGATTATGCACCTTATGGTTGGAAGGAAAAGGCGGTAACCGCATTCCAAAATTATATTGAGCAGGGCAAAGGCGGCTGGATCGGCTTTCATCATGCCACCTTACTGGGCGAGTTTGACGGTTACCCGATGTGGCAATGGTTCAGCAAGTTTATGGGTGATACCCGCTACAAAAACTACATAGCAACTTTTGTAAAGGCAAAGGTAAATATTGAAGATAAGGCACACCCGGTTATGAAAGGCGTATCCCCTGCTTTTATTGTTGAAAAAGAAGAGTTTTACACTTACGAAAAAAGCATGCGCCCAAATGTGCACGTATTGGCGTCGGTAGATGAAAGTACGTATGTACCCAACTCGGAGATTAAAATGGGGGATCACCCGGTGGTATGGACAAACCCAAACTATAAAGCACGCAACATTTACATATTTATGGGGCATTCGCCTGTCCTTTTTGAAAGCAGGGATTATACAACCCTGTTCAGCAATGCCATTTTTTGGGCGGCAGGAAAGAGGTAGGAAAAATGCGAAAGTCGGAATGCCGATTGCGGAAGTTTTTAAAGTTGGGGATGTTTGAAGTTTTTAGATAAGAGATCATGATAAAAAAATTAATTATAGCCCTAAGCCTGCTGCCGTGTATGTGTGTCGCTCAAAGCGATACGCACCCGGTGGCAATGCAGATGAAAGATGGTAAGGTCTATTTTGATAATGCTTATTCGCTTAAGGCCGGCCTTAAAAAAGACGAGCTTTTTAACCGTGCCGCCAATTGGTTGAAAGGTGCTTTCCAATACCCCGATAAAAGCATTGATGTTACAGACGCAAAAAAGGGCGAAGTTGCCAGAACAGGTGTATTCAAAATTACAACCAGTGAATCAGGCCATTATTACTGGCTAAAGTTTACCGTGAATATTGTGGTTCACAACGCCACCTATGAGCTTAAGCTGCATGATTTTTATGAAAAGCCGATTGAGCCCGGCATCTCCAATGAATATTCAAAAATTGAATACCGCTGGTGGGATTACCGGCAGGGCAAGCCCTGGGGGGCGGAGGATAAACCGCTGTTTGAAGGGATGAGTAAAGATTTGAACGAAATGATGGCTTCTTTGGAAACAACAATGAGCAAATAATAATCTTGTTTGCCTCACCCTGCCCTCTCCAAAGGAGAGGGTTCAAAAAAAAGAATATAAAAGAGCGAAGCTGAAGTCCTCTCCTTTGGAGAGGATTTAGGTGAGGCGAGTAAAGGCATGTTAAATAAACACCTATTTAATATAGAACTATGAAAAGAAACTTACTAAAAGCGGCACTTAGCCTGTTCTCATTACTGATACTGCAAACCATAACCTTTGCCCAATCGCCAAAATTCAGGGTGCTGGCACTTTACTCAACCAATGTGGAAAGTGATCATGTTGATTTTGCCCTGCAGGCTATGAAATTTTACAGCAGGTTCGCTACCGAAAAGGGTTTTGCATTTGATACTACCTCCCGCTGGGAAGACCTGAACGATGAAAAACTAAAGACCTACCAGGTGGTGGTTTGGCTTAACGAATTTCCGCATTACCAGGCGCAGCGCGGCGCTTTTGAAAAGTTTATGGCGAATGGCGGCGCGTGGTTGGGTTTCCACGTATCGGGTTACAATGATAAATATACCAAATGGCCCTGGTTTGTAAGCTTTTTGGGCGCCACCTTTTA
>JAQBOS010000387.1 GCA_028287925.1 Mucilaginibacter sp.
TTCCAAACATAATAAGTTTCGGGGAATAGCCGGCCGGTTTCGAGCGTAAAAACTTTTATCGGCAGGTTGTTGGTGAAGATCATGTGTGTTATCACCTGGTCTTCCCAGCCAAAACTGGTTGAAAAAACTATTTCATCATGAAAAATATCCGACAAAAGCGTTAATGCTTCTACCGGGTTAAGCCCTGCTGTTTCCTGTTTTATATGTTCTGCTAACTTACTCATCTTATAAAACTTTTGTTATAAAGGCCACAATACTTTTTATACTTATAGCTATTACTATAACACCTACCGCTATCATAATTGCCTTTGCCGAAATTCGGTTTGAGATTTTTGCAGCAACAGGCGATGCAATTGCACTGCCTATTACCAAACCTGCAACAGCGCCCCAATGGTTGCTCTTTAGCATGGTAATAAATGTAATGGAACTCATAAGCGCTATAAAAAATCGCGATAGCTTAACAGTTCCTAAGGAAAAACGGGGGTGACGGCCACCGGCAATTAAGGTTGATAACACAATTGACCCCCAGCCACCACCGCCAACAGCGTCAATAAAACCTCCGCCAAGGCCAAGTAATGGGATTTTTTTTATTTTTTCGTGCGATTTTTTAACGCCTGTTTTAAATGCTTTTGACAGAATAACAACACCGAGTATCAAAGTATATAAGGATACAAATGGCTTGGTGTACTGGCTATAATGCTCTAATGATGAAAGTAAGTAGGCTCCTGTTACAGCACCTATAATTCCCGGGATCAGCAGCATTTTAAACAGTTTCCAGTTGATATTGCCCATGCGGTAGTGCATCCAGCCGGCAATGCCATTGCTCATAATTTCTGATAAATGCACACCCATGCTTGCTGAAGCCGGGGGCACACCCATTGATAAGGAAAAAGAAGTTGACGTTACCCCGTATGACATGCCGATAGCTCCATCTATCAATGCAAATACAAAGCCGGCCCCGAGGAAATAATAAAATTCAGGCTGGATATTTTGAGCATATGTTCTGAAGCCTGGTTCATTGAACCATAGTGAAGTAACTACAATAATTATTGATAAAATAATTGCGCCCCATAGCAGCCATATAAAATTCTTTTTACCAGTTGGTTTAGGTTCAACCAATACCGAAGTCACTTCATTTAGCTTACGTACTTTATAAGCAAAATCGCCACTAAGTGAATTACGAAGGTCGCTCATTTGCTGCAGGGTGGTATCCAGCTCATCAGGCAATCCTTCATTTAAAACTTCTTTAAGGCGCTTAGCTATGGTTGGTGATTTTCCGTTTGTTGAGATGGCAATTTTAAGATCGCCTTTCTGAACAATTGAGCCCAGGTAAAAATCACAAAGATTAGGCTTGTCGGCAACATTTATCAATAGTTTCCTGTCATGGGCCGATTGCCTGATAAAGTTATTTAACTCATTATCATTGGTAGCGGCTATTACCAGGTCGGCGTTGTTAAGGTCAGAATCAGAAAAAGACTTTTGTACAATCTTCAGGTCTTTATATTCTGCGGCCAGCACATGTACCTGGGGCAGAATATCCAAAGCAATAACAGTCACAGCGGCATCCGGACTATTGCGCAGTATGGCAGTCAGTTTTTCCAAACCAACATTACCGGCTCCAATAAGTACCGTATGCAACTCATTCAGCTTTAAAAATACAGGGAACAACGGATTGCCCTTTGTACTTTCATCCTGAACGGTTAACCTGCTATCCTTCGGCAATAATGTCATAAAACTCTTTAATAGGCTGATAGGCCGGATGTAAAGATACTACTTCGCCAAAAACAATTAAGGCGGGAGATGTGATCTTCTTTTCTTCTACAACTTCAACAATAGTATCAACAATACCAATGGCAACTTTTTCGTCTTTAGTGGTTCCGCTTTGAATTACGGCAACCGGCAGCTTGTTTTTGCCTTCTTTTTTAAAGATAGCTGCAATTTCTTCCAGTTTATGGATCCCCATTAAAACAACAACGGTAGCATTGGTTCGTGCAGCTTCATAAACATCATTTGAAATTTTTCCGCTGGCTGTGGTGCCGGTAACTACCCAAAAACTTTCGCTTAAGCCACGATGCGTTACCGGGATGTGCTGCATTCCCGGAACACCAATTGAGCTGGAAATACCAGGTACAACCTGTGCAGAAATGCTGTATGATGCTGCAAAGTCCAATTCTTCAAACCCTCGCCCAAAAACAAACGGATCGCCGCCTTTAAGCCTTACTACGTGGCCATAGTTGATAGCGTAATCAACCATCAGCTTATTAACCGCATCCTGCGAGTAAGAGTGGTCGCCTGAGCGTTTACCTACATATACTTTTATAGCATGTGCCGGTGCAAATTCCAGCATTTCTTCATTCACCAATGCATCATATAAAACAACATCGGCTGTTTGTAGTGCTTTAACGCCTTTAAGGGTTATCAGATCGGTATCACCCGGGCCAGCGCCAACAAGTGTAATACGTGGTTCTTTTATCATGATTGTACCAATTCCTCTCTTTTTATTTTAACGGTATTTAAAAAATCGCCGGCAGCCTGCAGGTAAGCAGTTGCAAACTCTTCTGAAGGTTCATTTTTATTGATCTGCAAAACCAGGTCATTAAAACTGCCATCTATTTTTATCTCACCGGTATTTACATAATTATTATCAAATTCTTTTATAACGCCGGTCTGGGTACTGGTGTTAATGCCTTTATCAAGTAACAATGCTTTGGCGGAGCTTACAAAAGTATTATAGGCATGGTAAATAGCGTCAGCCCAGCGGCCATCCGTAAATGCTTCATTTGCCCAGCCAAATTTTTCTTCAGACTCATATAAAAGCGTTGCTACCAAATCAATAACAACCCCGGCGCACTCACCAACGCCAATAGCGGTTGCAAAAGTTTCCTGGTGGCCCCAATCCACAAATTCATCATCGGTTAGGGTAGTCAGGTCGGCAAGAGGTTTTAACAGCTGATAAAAATAATCCTTAGTTTTCCTGTCGTAATAGGCGTGGAAGGTTTCATCAGCCAGGGCATTCGCTTTATAATCATCAAGCACAGCCCTTAAAACATGTGTTGCACGCTTAGCCGGAACCTTTATCACTTTTTCAGCTGCGCGGCCAACGCCATCGCCAACGGTACCGCCACCTAAAAGCACCTGTACTGAAGGTAATACCTTAATACCTGCCTTTAATGAGCTGCCATGGAACCCAATATGCGCCAAACCATGCTGACCACATGAGTTCATACAGCCGCTGATCTTTATTTTTATTTCTTTGTTATAGATCAGGTCTTCGTATTCATTATAGATCACATCTTCCAATACACGCGATAGCGTCATGCTGTTTGAGATGCCCAGGTTACAGGTATCCGTACCGGGGCAGGTAGTTACATCTGCAAGGCTGTCAAAACCGGGAGCAGCAAGCTCAAGCCCGGCAAGCCCATTATATAAAGCTGGCAATGCTTCTTTACGAACAAACTTTAATAACAAGCCCTGGTTTTGGGTTACCCGGATCTCATCGGCAACCAAAGGCTCAAGCACAGCTACCAGTTTGCGGGCGGTATCTGATGGGATATCGCCAACAGGCACTTTTACATATACGCCATAAAAACCAGGTTGTTTTTGCTCAAACACATTGGTTGCAAGCCATTGTTCGTAACGGAAAGGGTTACTTATAACTACGTCATTAAAAGTTATTTCCGCTGGGATAGAAGGCTCTGTTAAAGCATCCCTGTTTACTTTGTATGTTTTTACTTTTAAAGCAGTTCTTTCAGCTTCAGCCAATGACAAAACTTCGGCTAAACCTATTTTTTGGATCAAATATTTTAGGCGGGCCTTATTGCGATTATTGCGTTCACCATGGCGGTCAAAAACACGAATGATGGCTTCTATATAAGGGATCAGTTCATCTTCCGGCAAAAAATCTTCTACAATGCTGGCAAGCAAAGGCTGTGCGCCTAAACCACCGCCAAGCATTACTTTAAAACCGCGTTCGCTTGCTGCATTAATTTTAGGGATCACCCCAATATCATGAATATATGAAAAAGCGGTATCCGCTTCGCTTGACGAAAAAGAGATCTTGAATTTACGGCCCATTTCCTGGCAAACAGGGTTGCGCAAAAAATACTCAAATGTAGCGTGTGCATACGACGATACATCAAACGGCTCAAGCGGATCAATCCCGGCAGTAGGAGAGGCGGTAACGTTTCTTACGGTATTTCCGCATGCTTCCCTTAGCGTAATATCATCCTGCTCCAGTTCTGCCCATAACTGTGGCGTACGGTCAAGGCTTACATAGTGGATCTGGATATCCTGGCGGGTAGTTAAATGCAGATTATGGCTTGCATACTTGTCGGATATATCGGCAATACGAAGCAATTGTTTAAAGGTTACCTTCCCAAAAGGAAGCTTGATCCTTACCATTTGCACACCCGGCTGCCTTTGCCCGTAAATACCACGAGCCAACCGGAGGCTCCTGAATTTTTCATCATGGATCTTACCTTCACGAAAAGCCCTGATCTTTTTTTCAAGATCAATGATGTCTTTTTCAACTATCGGGTTTTCCAGTTCGGTGCGAAAGCTTTGCATAATATTATTGTTAGTTTTATTGTATAAAAAAGCCCCTTTGGCTTAGGCTAAAGAGGCTTATATATTAAATATAATAGCAATAAAGCCTCAATTAGTTGCCGTACATATGGCAATACATCATAGCCTTACAGTAGTTATAAATTGTTGTTCTCATTTTTGTAGAGACAAATATATACATACTATACGGAAGTTGTCGTATTTTTTTGAAAAAAGGTGATTTTTACCTGTGAATTACAATAAGGCATAATTGCTATCACTTGTATTTTGATGGCTTTAAAAATATTAGACCCGTAATAAAATTATAATCGTGTGTAACATACACTAATGATATTTAATTGATCGTGAAATTTTATTAAATCATCATTTTTTTACTCATTTTATATTTTTTTAGTAAGTATTTTATTATTAAACAAATTAATTGCTAATTTTTTATTCAAAAATAGGTTTTTATGTTATGTTATTTTTAATAATATGATAAAGTATGCTAAAAATTATATTAAAAATATACAAAATTTCTATTTTTAACTAATTAGTATTGAAAATACCTTATATTAATTCATATTATTTTGATTTAGTGATAAAATACCAAAGATTATTTTTAATTTACACAATAATTAACTTAATACTTACACTAAATTAAAAAACTATGAGTCTAAAATTACCCCTCTTGCTCATGGGAGCATTCATTTTAATTTACTCTCCCATTTTCGCCCAAAAATTAACGGGGACGGTTACTGGTGCGGGCAAACCTGTCGCCGGATCTAGTGTGCAGGCCACACCTTCCGGGAACGGTACCACCACCGATGGTGATGGCAAATTCAGCCTTGCGTTAAAGGCAGGTACCTACAAGGTAACGGTTTCAGCCATTGGGTTTGAAAAGAAAATTTTGAGTGTTCAACTTGCCGACGGAGAGAGTAAGACACTAGACGTTGAATTGGCCCCATCATCGGAATCGCTAAAGGAAGTAATTGTAGTAGGAAGTCGTGGCGGTGGCCGAACCAAAATGGATTCGCCGGTACCGGTAGATGTGATAAGTGTAAATTCGGCCAGCGCAACCACTGCAAAGCCCGATTTGATGAGCCAGCTGAACCAAGCCGTGCCATCTTTTAATTATAATAAACAGAGCGGCGGAGACGGATCAGATGCTATTGACTTTGCGAGTTTACGTGGCCTGGGCTTCGATCAAACGCTGGTGTTGGTTAATGGTAAGCGGCGTCACTTATCTGCCTTTGTAAATCAGGTAGGTACCCGTGGCCGCGGCAACAGCGGTACCGACTTAAATGCCATACCCGAAGCCGCTATTGATCACGTGGAAATTTTGCGTGATGGTGCTTCGGCACAATATGGTTCTGATGCTATAGCAGGTGTTATTAACCTTGTTTTGAAAAAAGATATTAACCACCTGAATGTTAATATTGGTGGCAGTGGTTATTATGACCATAAATACAATACATTGAACAATGTTGACCCAAGCCAATACTACACAGGCTCACAAATTGATGGCAAAACTTTTACTTTGGGGCTGGACTATGGAGTAGCCATTGGTAAAAATGGCGGCTTTATCAATTTTGGAGGCAACTTTATGGATCAGGGTAAAACTTTCAGGGCAGTGCCACAAACAAACTGGGATACAAATCCTAATGCCTTAAGTGTTGATGCCTGGAGAAGAGCTTTTGGTGATGGTTCTGTTACATCCGGCGGTGGAATGTATAATATGGAAATTCCCCTTGCAGGCAGCAAAACTACTTTTTATTCTTTTGGTGGCTATAACTATAAACACTCAAATGTGTATGCGTGGACACGCAGGTGGAGCAGTACCAGCAATCATATAAAATTCCCTACCGATGCAAATGGCAGCTTAATATTTGTACCCGGTATTATGCGTGTATTTGACCCTACACCAGGCAGTTTAGATACCGCAAATGTATACTACAATCCCCAGGAAGATGTTTACATAAAAGACATGTCAAATGCATTAGGTTTAAAAGGTACTATCGGTGATGGCTGGGATTGGGATCTGAGTAACAATATAGGATATAATGATTTTCACTATTGGGGCAATAAAACCTTTAATGCTTCCTTGCCTTTACCTGAACAATCCACCAAAACCAGGTTTGATGACGGAGGGTTCAGCTTTTTACAAAACACGGCTAATTTAGATGTAACTAAGCGTTTTGCACATGTAGCTCAAGGGTTAACACTATCTTTTGGTGCAGAATTCAGATATGAACGGTATAAATTATATGCAGGTGAACCTGATTCTTATAGAAACGGCGGGGCGCTCTATACCGGACCGACAATTTATAATGACGATGGTAGTGTTGCCTTAGCTAACGGAGATGCCAAAGCTTCTGGCTCTGAGGGATATCCGGGCTATCAGCCGAGTGATGCAAGTACCTCGCATAGAACCAACGAAGCCGCTTATATAGAAGGTTCTTTAGATGTAACCAAAGCATGGTTGCTTGATGGCGCTGCCCGCTTTGAACATTATTCTGATTTTGGCGGCGTAAGTACGGTTAAATTAGCAACCCGTTATAAGGTAACTGACAATTTTAATTTGAGAGGTTCTTTTAGTACAGGATTTAGGGCACCTTCTTTACAGCAAATGAATTTCAGTAATACCAATACTAACATTATAGCCGGTCAATTGGTTTATGCTAAATTGGTTCCAAATTACGCTGAAGCCGCCCGCCAGGTAGGGATCCCTAAACTTACCCAGGAAACTTCTACTAATGAAAGTTTAGGATTTACATGGAAGCCAGCCCCTGGTTTTAACTTTACTGTTGATGGCTATATTATTAAGATCAAGAACAGAATAGTGATTACCGGTAGTTTTGATACCACTGTAACTGCAATAAAAAATTATTTAATAGATAATAACGTAAAGAGTTCCAACTTCTTAACCAATGCTGTGAATACAACCAATACGGGCCTTGATATGGTATTGGATTATCACAAGTCTTGGGGAAAAAACAGGTTTACAGGATTACTTGCAGGAAATATACAGAATATAACTATAGACAAAATTAATATCCCTGCCGCATTGAATGATACTTATGCGCATCAACAAGCATACTTTAGTACAAGAGAGGCTGCTTTTTTAACAGCTTCTGCTCCTCATGCAAAATTTTCTTTAGGTCTTGAATATGGATACGATAAACTCGCGGTTGGTACACATATTACCTATTTTGGCAAATTAACTACTCAGGGGTTTGGGTATAGCAGTGTGCCGGGAGCAAATCCTGATGGACCGGGGGGGCTTAATACCTCTGCCTCAGGCAATGGATGGGACCCTTATGTGGAATTAGACAATGGTAAAGGAGTTGTTCCTGAAAACTTTGTTTTCCACGGAAAAGCTACCACAGATTTATACGTATCTTATAAAATAACTAAAGAAATATCATGGACTACAGGTGTAGATAATATATTTAACGTGCATCCAGACTTAGCTGTTACAGCAGGCGCTCACCAGGCATCATGGGGTGATAGCGAATCTGGAGGGCCATTCGATGCTGTTCAAATGGGCTTCAATGGAACTAGAATATTTACCAAACTGGCATTTCATTTTTAATAGCATTTGTCTGTAATAAAAACCATCCACCTTAGTAAACCGGGGTGGACTGTTTACCTTCAAATGTTTTTGTTATAGTAATAGTAAGCCTTGAAAATATCACAACTATAATTATTTAAGTAGACTCGAAAATTAAAAATATCGGTTATCCTTAAAGCAATAAACTTTAATCTTAAAATTTTCACTAATCTCTTAGCGCAAGTTTATTTAATAATTAACCTAACTTAAAACAAATGAAAACAATCTGTCAATTATTCCTGTGCCTTGCAATTATTTTAATTAGCAACAGCTGTACAAAAAATCCAATCAGTAATCAATCAGTTACTGTAACCGGCCCAAAAGGAAAGGATGTTATACCTGTTTATGCCTTTAATTGGGAGACTGTTGACTGGATGCCAACTCCTTCTGGGCAATCGCAAATACCACCGCCATGGATTGGTCAGGGCAGTATTGCTTCTTCCTATGGAGCAGATGTTGTTGCTGATCATGCAAGTAAAGACGGCTGGCAATTAATGTACAGCACATTTACCCCCAGTGCGCCCGGCCCCCTTACCAATCCTTATTTTATTTTGTATAACCCATACAGGGGTTTAATGCGGGTGTATCTATATACTACAACTCAATTTGTATATCCCTCAGATTACGTAACAGATGGGTTAACAGTTGTGTCGAGCAGTCCTTCCCCAATGTTGAATTTTATGGGTCAGGATTTGGTTGATGTATCACAAAATCTATCTTCTTACACACAAATAGAGCCTGCGCCAAAAGACGGTTCAAAACCTTTGGCTGCAAATAAATGGTATATGTTGCAATATGAATTTGCTTTTGACCCCAATATGTCAACAACAGAATACAGTAATATTCAGTTAAGCTGGTTTACTAATTTCAACAATATTACACAGGTTTCTTTGGGAGGTGCCGTAACAGGTACATTGAATGGCACAATAGGTGGAGCTTCTAACCCAATGAACTCCGCTTTAACAAGTGCGGGTAAAACAGTTGCTACGGGTGCTCTTGCTGTAGTAGGAAGTAATTACATAAATAATAATGCTGTCCCTCCAGGTTTGGTTGGAGACCCAAACAATGACCTTGGATTGCCTGACCCTATCTTTACCGATATTCAAACTGGCCTTAGTTCTGCATTAAAGGCTGCATCAGGCAATATTCCGGGTGCTGTTGCTGGAATATTAAGTGCTGTTATTGGCGGCAGTACAAGTGCACAAACGGTAAGTCTTAACCTTAATGCCAAAATTACATTAACAGGTACACAAACAACTTCAGGGTCTTTTCCGTCAAGCCCTACTTCACTTTGGGTACCGGGTACAAAGGACCTGAACGCTGCAAATAATAGTATTCAGGGTTATGTCCCTTCTTATAACTGGCCTTTAGGCGTCTTTAATTTATCTGCAAGACCTACCGTTTACGTTCATTCCACCCCGGCGCAATTTAGTAATGTGGGAAGTGATAGAACATATAATGGATTAAAAGATGTATTTACCATTGAAGCTGGTTTACTTAATAAAATTGTATATAATAGTGCTGTTACAAATATTGCAAGTGTAAAGGTTATTAAAGAGGATTTACTCGTTTGGCCTACAATCACAAGCGGAACCTGGAGCGGTGCTCTTTTTGGTGGAAGCTGGGAAGGTCAAGAGACTATAGGAAATTATACATTTATAAGAAATCCAGGATATGTCGATCAAAAAGTATATACAACGGCTGGCTGGGTGGGTACAACCTGTGTAAGGCTTGTATTGCAGGTTACACCCACTAATGGAGCACCTGCAAGTACAATAGTAAAGACCTTTTTAGCTAACGTCGTTCCAAATTGAACCGCTGATGTCAGAAAAATTTATCCACCCGCATTTTGCGGGTGGATTTTTACTGTAACGTATGACCTTGACCAAAGTAACTCTGATAATAATTTTTCTTTTCGTTATTCAAATTGCCAGTGCTCAAACTTTTTTAGGATTTGATGCAGGAGTAAGCAATAATGTTCTAAATACAAATATAACAAACCGGGCATCAACTGTTATCAATTCAAAATCGGGATACTTGGTTGAATTGTTATATGAACATCGAATGAGCCGACTGTTTTATATAAAAATATCTCCAAACATTATTCAAAAAAACTATACCATTAAAAGAACTGACTCATTAAGTGGGGTATTTACTCAGTACAATAACACTTACCTGCAGCTGCCTTTTAAATTAGGTGTCAATTATGGTCAACAACTTCAAATATTTTCTGAATTCGGTTGTTATCTAGGTTATTGGTTGAGCGGAAATGTAAACGGGGATGTGCCTGATATCTTTTCTGTGACCAACAATAATAATCAGCAAACTTTTTCTCTGAGTTCATTTAACCAAGGGTATTCGTTTAATATAATAAGAGATAATCGTTTTGAATTTGGTTGGGTGGCGAATGCCGGCCTAAAATATAAAGTTTCTACAAGGTACACGATTTTTATTAATGGTTGTTATTATCAAAGTTTGTCTGATCAACAGAAAAAATATATGATTAACCAGGTGCCGCAATACAATCAAACTTTTACATTCTCTTCAGGATGCATGTATCTATTAAAGTTATAATTAAATATAAATCAATGAGGTTTTTAAAATATGTTTTAACTATAACTTTTTATGTGATTATATTTTCTTCCTGTAAAAAAAATATTCAATCTCCGAGTAAAACTATTTTTCCGAAAACCTTCAGTGAGATATTTAATGTCTTTTGGAATAACATGAATACTAATTATGTTTATTGGGATATTGATACCACTAATTGGAATAATGTGTACAACGTGTATAAGCCGGCTTTCGCCAAACTGGATATTAATAACCCGAATGACGTACAGCAATCGGTTATATATTTCAGGCAAATGACTGCCGGGATAATCGATTCCCATTATAATATAAGCTTTACGGCAAGCTCCATTGCCAACAAAGTTGTTTTTCCTGCATTAGATAGAAAACTGCTCAACCCCACATTTCACAGCCCGTTTTTATATACAAGTATTGATACCATAAATTATATAGATGAAAATTATATAAGCGGTAATTTTATTTCAACTTCAAATAAGGAAAGTATTTATGCTTTAAGCGGTACAATACACAATAACATACTTTATTTTTATTGCAATGGCTTCGCTTTACAGGAAGCTTACCAGTCACGATCAGCCAACAGTGTGCAAAGTGTATTGAAATATTTTTTTAATACACTTGCCAATTTGTCTCCACGTATTAAAGGAATTATAATTGATGTTCGCAATAATAGTGGGGGCAATATTGAAGACCTTAATTTTTTTCTTGGACGCTTAATCGTTAAACCTTTGCAGTTTGGCTATACCCGCTATAAAAGCGGCAATGGAAAGTTGCAATATACGCCATGGATAAATGCTTCGGTTTTGCCGCAGACTGGTGCCAAGGCTATAAATATACCTATTATAGCTTTGGCCGACAATTATTCTATTTCACTTGCCGAAGCAATAACAATGGCTATACATGCCATGCCCAACGGTACCTTTGTAGGCGAAACTACCTGGGGGGCTACCGGACCTATTACAAACAATAGTATTTACAATGACGGACAATTTACAGTAGGGGATTTTTTATCGGTGTATACATCTTCTGCAGAATTTAAATATATTGACGGTAAAAGTTATGAAGGAAAAGGGTTTCCCCCAGATATTAATGTTCCGTATAATTTCAATTTATTATACAATGGGATAGATGTCCAATTGGAAAAGGCAATTAACTTGATAAAGTGATATTTTATCATGTCTTAATCTATGTAATTTATTTTCAATAATATAATAGCTAATTTCGCAGTTATCATTTCATTTTATCGAAGAGTCTGCTACAAAAAAATCACCAGATTTAGGTGGCTTTCTTTTAAATTTACTTGTTAATATGTCGCAGAAGCTAGTGTTAAGTCAACAGTCTTAAGTCAAATTTGGTCCTTTTCTGACTTAGAACTCCAAACTTTCGACTCAAGACTAAGCGTCAGTTCAAGATTGACACGACACTAGTCGAATGTGAACCTACTCATTCAACAGCAACGTACTCTCCCGGCTAATTACATCAGCAATACTGGTTTCTGATAATATTTTTACCGTAGCATCCCTAACTTCAATAAACACATCACGGATCCCGCAGGTTGTTTCCTGGCGGCACTCATCGCATTTATGGTAAAAGTTAAGGCTGGCGCATGGTACCATGGCTATAGGGCCATCGGTAATCCGCATTATTTGTACAAGATAAATATCCTTTGGGTCTTTATTAAGGCTGTAGCCACCTCCTGCACCTTTTTTACTGTAAAGAAAGCCTGCGTTGCGCAAATCCAAAAGGATCTGTTCAAGAAATTTTTTCGGGATCCGTTCTTCCTCAGCAATCCTCGAAATTTGCATTGGCGGTTTATCTGCATTTTTCCCCAGCACTACCAGGGCCTTAATTGCATACTTAGTTTTTTTCGATAGCATATTTAAAAATAGCGCTTACAAAGATAGGTAAAAGAATTTGAGTTACTTTATTTGCTGATAAGGTGTTAATCTAAGGTAAAGATAATGTTTTATTTGATGTGCAAATATTCCTGCTCAAAAGTGGTGCCAGGTATTAGGCTGGATTAAATCCCAAAGGTTTCCATACAGGTCTGCAAAAACAGCAACAATGCCATATGGTTCTGTTTTAGGTTCACGAATAAATTCGATGTTTTTAGCTAACATACTGACATGATCACGCCAAAAATCATCTGTATACAAAAATAGCGAAACACGCCCGCCGGTTTGATTGCCGATGTTGTTCTTTTGCTCTTCACTATCTGCTTTTGCTAACAACAGGCAACATTCTTTCGAACCTTTGGGTGCAACCAGTACCCATCTTTTGGTTTCGCCTAACCGGGTGTCTTCAATCAAATCAAACTCCAGTTTTTCTGTGTAAAAATGAATGGCCTCGTCATAATCATTAACTAACAATGTAATATGGGCAATATGTTGTTTCATTTTACACAATGAACCTGTCTTCTATATTTTCCTGTAAAACCAAGATCTCATCGCCTATTGCAATTTCTCCCGATCCTTCATGAATAAGGTTTTGGCCAAACAATATTTTATTATTTTTAAAACGATAGGATGCCAAAGTTTTTAGCGGCTCTTTCCCTTTTTTTGCTGTTTCCTGGTCAATAGTGGTAACTACGCAGCGGGCACAAAGCTTTACCCCATAAAAATCAATGTCACCAATTGTAAAATGACCATACTGATCTTCTTCAAAAGGCTCACCACCTGTAAATACGATGTTAGGCCTGAACCTGTTCATTGGTAATGCATCGGTAAGCCGGTTATTCAGGTCATCAAGCGACGCCTGGCCGATAATTAAAAACGGGTAAGCGTCGGAAAAGGAAGTAACGGAATTTTCAGGAGCATAACGATGGTCAACCATGCGCTTTGTATCATCAGGCATGTAAACCAGTCTGCAATTTATCCCGAGCATCTCGGTAAACCAGCTATCAGCTTCATCGCTTATAAATTCAGCTATGCAGGTATCGTCCCAAATAACCACCATAGCGCGATTGATTGATGGTAGAGGCGTTAACGGTAACGTTATAGATTTATTGCTTAGTTTGTGAGTAACATGGAGTTCATCATTTACAACTGAAGGTTGGAGCTGCGACATCTGCGGATACTCACGCTGCGTTAAAAAACAATTGTTTGCATCAACAAGCAAGTACCGCCTGTCGTATTCAAAACCTTTTTCGGTGATCCGTGATCTTTTAACTGCAATTCCCGCAAGTGATTTTATGGGGTAAATATATAGTTCGCTTATCCGCAACATTTTCAAATTTATGAAAAGGGCATCTAAAAATTACAGGCTTCAAATAATTTAGTTTTAGGCCTAATGCAATAGAACCAGAGAAATCGCTTTTAGAATAGGAGGATCCGATGGAGCCGGAAAACTATACAGCGTCGGCTATAAACAGGTAGCTCCGCTGGAGCAATGACGATACATGCAGTCCCGATTCCGGCGGAGCCTCCTAACAGCCGTTTGATTTTAAGCGCGATTCACTGAGCGCAGGTATGACCTCCGGTAAGCGCAATGGCTACGCTTGCTTCGATGCAGAAGATTAAGCAGTTTTTACGAAAGTACTGACACTAATTTGTCAGTACTTTGCGCATTTTTAGGGTAGCAAATAAGGCAAAATTGCGTTATTAATGCAGAAACAAGCTTTTAGCAAGCCGGGGTGATCTTTCACTGTTTCACCCTGTACACTGTTTCACTGTGTACAGCAACGTAAAACTATACTATAATACAGGTATAGCTTACATTGGGCATCGGTTGGGTTTATTCCGCCGTGGCTAAAATGTTAAATGCGATTTCCCTGAATAGAATATGGCTTGGGTTTGGGGATTATTTTATATTTGATAGATCTTTTACATCTAATTATGATAACCATGTCTTTAAACCGCATCAAATTGATAGCTGTTCTGTTTGTCTGTTTCTTTCCGACAGATAAGATCTTTGCGCAATTATTATTCCCTCAAAAACCAGGCGTAGTTTCGTACACTTACCGCAAATATTTTGAAAAAGATGTGCCGTCAACACTTGATATAATTAAGGCAAATGGATTTACGGATATTGAATTTTCAAATCTTTTTGGTAAAACCGCGCCTGAATTAAGAGCGTTAATTGATGAAAGAGGTTTAAAATGCTCTTCGTTTGGAGTGAGCTATGACGACTTTATTAATAAAACTGCCCTGGTTGCCCAAAATGCAAAAGCTTTAGGTGCTGATTATGTAAGGGTTGCAGGAATTCCTCATAAAGGCGTATTTACGCTGGAAGAGGCACAACAAGCAATTGATGATTTTAACAGGACGGGAAAATTACTTAAAGAGCAGTATGGCTTATCCTTTGTTTATCACAACCACGGGTTTGAATTTGAACCATATAAAACCGCTACCCTGTTTGATCTTTTGGTTGAGCAAACAGATCCTAAATATGTGAGTTTTGAGCTGGATATTCTGTGGGCATTTTTCCCGGGACAGGACCCTGCGAAATTGCTTAATAAATATCCCGGCCGTTTTAAATTGATGCACTTAAAAGACCTTAAAAAAGGCATAAAGGGAAACCTTTCGGGGGGTACTTCAGGGGACAATGATGTTGCTTTGGGGGCCGGTCAAATGAATCTTCCTGCAATATTAAAGGCGGCCAAGCAAACCGGGATCCAACATTATTATATTGAAGATGAAAGCAATAATGTTATGGAACAGGTTCCGGCAAGCATTGCTTATTTAAAGAGTTTAACGGAGTGATTTTTTAATTATTAGTCCAAAAACTTTCTATTTTAGGACCTGCCGCGCGGCAAATTATGCAGTTAATGAAATAAAAAAGGTAACCTTTAGAAACAATTGGTATTAAAAAACATCCAATAAACAAAATCGTAAAATTATGTTAGTTACAACAAGCACGGGCCTTGAAGGCTATAAAATAACCCAGCATTTGGGAGTAATAAGAGGTATTACCGTTCGTTCGCGCGGGGTAGGCGGCAATATATTAGGCGGTTTGCAAACAATTATGGGCGGACAGAACAGTGTTTACACCGAACTTTGCGAAACAGCCCGCGAAGAAGCCTATCAACTAATGATGGAGCATGCGCAGCAGCACGGCGCCAACGCAGTTATCAATATGCGTTATGATGCTAATGAAGTTATGCAGGGCGTAACAGAGGTATTGGCTTACGGAACTGCCGTGGTAGTGGAAAAGATTTAAATTTTACCAGGTACAGTTCTTCATCTTTTTAAATCGGGAGAATGTTTTGAGTTTTTAGCTGTGTCTGGTATTTTATCTGCATTTTTAGATTCGGATGTTTCTAACGCGTCAGGAGATTTTAGTTTTGCCGAATCGTTTTGTTTAGCCCCGCTGATTACATCTGCCGGATGTTTGGAGGCCATATGGCTAG
>JAQBOS010000419.1 GCA_028287925.1 Mucilaginibacter sp.
ATTTGGTTATGCGCAAACCAGCATGATCAATGTGTATGGACGAAACAGTGAACTTTTAAATGGCAAATGGGAAACCATAATTGATCCGTTTGATGCGGGGATAGGCTGGCGGGCTGTTTACAAAGACATCACGCCGACCGGCAAAAATGATTTTGTAGAATATTCATTTATTAAAGAAAACACGCTTAATGTACCGGGAGACTATAACTCCCAATTACCGGAATTGACATATTATGAAAGTTCGATATGGTATAAAAAGACATTTAACTATGCCCTTAATAAAAATGAACGGCTTTTTATTCACTTCGGTGCGGTAAATTATATTGCTGATGTGTATTTCAACGGCAAAAAATTGGGCAGGCATGAAGGCGGATTTACACCTTTTCAATTTGAAATAACCGACCTGGTTAAAGAGAATGGCAATGCGCTTATTGTAAGAGTAAATAACAGCCGGGTTAAAAACGGCATTCCCGGTTTTGGTTTCGATTGGTTTAACTATGGCGGGATCACCAGGGATGTGCATTTGATAAAAACCAAAAAAGTATTTATCGAAGACTACAAAATTCAGCTTGATCCGGATGATAAAACCCACATTGTTGGTTATGCCAAATTGAACAGGGAGTTAGCTGATCAGAGAATTTCAATCGAGATTCCTGAACTAAAGGTCAGTGAAAAAATAACAACTGATAACAAAGGATTCGCAGCTATCAGCCTAAAAAAGAAGATCCAATTATGGACGTCCGAACAGCCAAAACTTTACAATGCCAGCTTAAGTATTGAAAATGACAGTATCAGCGATAGGATAGGTTTCCGCACAATTAAAGTTGAGGGTACGCAAATATTACTGAATGGAAAGCCCGTATTTTTAAGAGGGGTGAATATTCATGAAGAGATCCCGCAGCGAAAAGCAAGGGCTTATTCGGATGCTGATGCCCAGGTTTTAATAAACTGGGCAAAAGAGCTGGGTTGTAATTTTGTAAGGCTTGTTCATTATCCGCATAATGAATACACTATAAAACAGGCTGAAGAAAAAGGGCTGATGGTATGGGAGGAGATCCCGGTTTATCAGGGGATTGATTTTCCTGATTCGACAGTAAAAGGCAAGGCAGAATTGATGTTAAGGGAAGTTATTAAGCGGGATAAAAACAGGTGCAACGTTATTTTATGGAGCGTCGCTAATGAAACCGGGCCATCAAAAGAAAGAGATAAAACCCTGGTAGCGCTGGCAAAGGAGGCAAAGCTGTTAGACCCCACAAGATTGGTAACGGCGGCTTTTAATAATGTTAGTTATCACGATGGAAAAATGGAGTTAAAAGACTCTGTAATGAAATACGTGGATGTAATTGGGGTTAACGAATATATGGGTTGGTATACTGATTGGGCAAAAAATCCCGAAAAAGTTGAGTGGGCCTCTGATTTTAATAAACCAATGATCATGTCTGAATTTGGCGGTGAATCAGTATACAATAACAAGATAGATACCGCGGTAAAAGCAAGCGCCTGGAGCGAAGATTATGTAGTTAACATCTATAACAACCAAATAAAGATGTTCAAAAATATTCCTTTTTTACAAGGCGTTTGTCCATGGGTGCTGGTTGATTTTAGGTCGCCTGTGAGGATGCAATCAACCTACCAGAAAGGATGGAACCGTAAGGGTTTGTTGTCAGATCAGGGTGAGAAGAAGAAAGCATGGTTTGTTATGAAGGCATATTATGATGAGCTTAAAAAATTGAACGGGATTCAGTAAGATAGTCCATTATTTTAGGTGAAATCTTCATTTTTTTATAGGTTGGTAATTATCAAATTTGATTAACCAATTTATTTCACCTTAATTCCGGTGTTCACCATGCAGAAGATCATTTATTTTATCCTTTCGGGTTTGCTTACCTGCTGCAGCATTGCCGGCAGTGGACAGGATCTCAAAAACAAAAGAATAGATCTTTCAGGAAACTGGTCATTCGCCATTGATTCGCTTGACACCGGGGTGAAAGATAAATGGTTTAACAATAAATTACCCGAAACCATCCATTTGCCGGGTTCTATGACCACCAATGGAAAAGGGGATGACGTTGCCCTGCATACGCCGTGGACGGGGGGTGTATGGAACGCCCAGTGGTTTAAAGATTCCAGCTATGCTAAATACCGGCAAGCCGGTAATATTAAAGTTTCATTCTGGCTGCAGCCTGTAAAACATTACGTGGGCGCAGCCTGGTATCAAAAAGAAGTAGTTATTCCCCGGGAATGGTCTGGTCAGCATATAGAATTATTTTTGGAAAGATGCCATTGGGAAACCACTTTGTGGATAGATGATAAAGAATCCGGGATGCAGAACGCTTTGGGGTCACCCCATATTTACCGATTGGACAATCTTCTGAAACCCGGGAAGCATATACTTTCCATCAGGATTGATAATAGGATTAAAGACATTGATCCCGGGGCAGATGCGCACAGCGTTTCTGATAATACCCAAACCAACTGGAATGGCATTATTGGAGAGATAACCCTTAGCGCCAAGCCTGCTGTTTATCTTTCATCGGTTCAGTTGTTTCCGGATGTGGATAAGAAACTGGTTGTAGTAAAAGTAAAGATCAAGAGCCTTAATACGAATACAGGTTTGCTGAAACTGGCATTCAGCGCGCAGGGAAACAAGGGAAATGCAAATTTACCAACCCTGCAGAAAACGGTTACAGCCGGCAAGGATTCAACAATAGTGTCTTTTACTTATCCAATGGGAGCGCATCCGTTGTTATGGGATGAATTCAATCCCAATCTTTACCGCATCAAGCTAACTTTAATGGGAAAAAGCGGAACGGATAGCCGGGAAATTACTTTTGGTATGCGTAAATTTATTGCCAAAGGAAGGCAGCTTACTATAAATAACCGCCCCGTATTTCTCCGGGGTACGCTGGAATGCGCAATTTTTCCTAAAACGGGTTTTCCCCCAACTGATAAAGCGGCATGGGCAAGGATCTTCCGGATCAGCCGGTCATACGGGCTCAACCATATGCGGTTTCATTCCTGGTGTCCGCCCGAAGCTGCTTTTGAGGCTGCCGACGAAGCCGGATTTTATTTATCGATTGAATGCTCAGCCTGGGCAACGGTAGGGGATGGAAAGCCAATTGATAAATTTATTTATGCAGAAAGTAACCGGATTATTAATGCTTTTGGCAATCATCCCTCTTTTTGCATGATGCCTTATGGTAACGAACCAGGTGGCGACCATCATCGTGAATACCTTACAGGCTTTGTTAAATACTGGAAACAAAAAGACGCCCGGCGGTTATATACAACAGCATCCGGATGGCCCATTATCCCTGAAAGTGATTATAACAGCACACCTGATCCGCGGATCCAGGCCTGGGGTGCCGGTGTAAAGAGTATTATAAATGCAGAGCAACCGGGTACAAACTATGACTGGTCATCCATCATCAATAAATGGCCGCAGCCAACCGTAAGCCATGAAATTGGGCAATGGTGTGTTTATCCCAATTTCAAGGAGATAAAAAAGTATGACGGTGTGCTTAAGCCTAAGAATTTTGAAATATTTTATGACCGACTTAAAGAACACCACCTAACCAGCCTGGCCGACAGTTTTTTGATGGCATCGGGTAAATTGCAGGTGCTTTGTTATAAAGCCGATATTGAAGCAGCGCTTCGCACCCCGGGCTTCGGTGGGTTTCAGTTATTGGATCTGCATGATTTCCCTGGACAGGGTACTGCATTAGTAGGTGTTTTAGATCCTTTTTGGGATGATAAGGGTTATGTTACCGCAAAGGAATACAGCAGGTTTTGCAACCCGACAGTGCCGTTGATAAGGACAGCTAAACTGATCTATCAAAATAATGAAAAGCTTGAGGCGTCTGTTGAGATAGCTCATTATGGCAACGCTCCGTTAAAGGACATTACTCCAACATGGCAATTACAGGATAGTAAAGGTAAAATCTTATACAGCGGACAGTTAAAAACGACAGATATACCGATAGGGAATGGCTTTAAACTTGGCCGGATCAGCCAATCACTAACCGCTATCAATCGGCCTGCGAAACTAACGTTACAAATAAACGTTGGAGGGCATATCAACTCATGGGATATTTTTGTTTACCCTTCACAAAACCCTGAATCCGGAAAATATATATATGTTACTCAACAACTGGACGAAAAGGCCTTAGCCGTATTGAATAACGGTGGTAAGGTTTTATTAACTATAAAAAAGGGTGCGATAAAAGACGCTACGGGCGGCAATGTTGCAGTAGGATTTTCAAGCATCTTTTGGAATACCTCATGGACCAACAACCAGCCTCCACATACATTAGGGATCTTATGCAATCCCAAGCATCCTGCATTGGCAGAATTTCCAACTGATTATTATAGTAACTGGGAATGGCAGGATGGGATGAGCCATAGTAATGCTATCCGGCTTGACAGCCTTTCAAGTGACATTAAACCTATTGTAAGGATCATTGACGACTGGTTTACTGCAAGGCCCCTTGGACTGATCTTTGAGTGTAAAGCCGGAAACGGAAGCTTAATGATTTCTGGAATTGATCTGCTTACCAACCAGGAAAAACGTCCCGAAGCTAAGCAGTTGTTATACAGCCTGGAAGCATACATGAACACACCTGCTTTTAAGCCCGTTGTATCTGTTAAAACAGCAAAGCTTGAAGCGATTTTTAAGTAGTTATAACAGTTTTTATACGGAGTTTTCCGCCGGAGATAAAGTCCGGAACGCACTTTTTTTAAAATAACCCTATATGAGTTGGAAGAAGGTCTATAAATTATAATGTATATTTATAAAATACATAAATGATGAAATTATATTTTGTCGGATCATCGTAAAATGGCGCATAAAACATATTAGAAGATATAATCTCTACATTATATTTCAAACTACTATCAATCCATCCTTTAAACTCACTTTGCGCCTTAAAAGGCGATTCGTCAGTAAATAACTTTGTGTCATAATTAATATTTTCCATACCGCAATATTTTAATAAGCTAATATATCATATTAATAATAAAACGAAACTTTGTTGCACAAGAAATCTCCGTAAATCACTTGCGCCAAGTGAAAGACAATTCATGAGATTGCTGTTTTACGAGGTTAAGAGTGTTATCTACTTGCACTCAACTTGCCAGTCGGATTTTTAGGGGCTTAATAGCCCCTTTATTTTTTAGTCAATATAAAAAAAGCCAATTTCTAAAGATATAGAGCCATCTTTGTTAAATTGGGGCAACGACCGATCCATTAAAGTTTTGAAATTTGTCCAATTAAAACCAGCGGCCTTTGCTAATATGACAACGATATTTAAATGTTCTTTTAATTTATCGTGTCCATAATCCACGTGAATCCATTCTGTATGATTAGACTTTCTATATCCCTTTTTATTTATAACAGGATTTTTCTTTCTAAGCATTCCCCATTGTCCCACCTGATATATAGTACTTTTTTAATCTTAAAGTCAACAATACACTGATTATGGGGTTATAGGTTGCAGCAGCCGGGACGTTCAATAATATTTATTTAGTTTTGCCGGCTGAAAAGAAAGATCCTGCTATCGGTAAAAATGAAAAAATCCATCCTTTCCTTCGTGTTTTTAACGCTGTTAATAATCAACAGCTATGCTCAAGATAAAAAAGTTGCTGTTGTTACATTTTATGCAGTTAAGCAAATTGGTTTAACTAACAGTAGCCAGAATGCGGTGACGCCGGCGATTGCCCGGCTTAGTGACGATCCTAAATTTGATCTGAAGCCTTTGCTGAAGAACTTTCACGACCAATTTTTTGAAAACTATGCAAAGAGTTTCCCTTTTCAGCTTTTACCTGAAGAGCAGGTTATCCATAATAATACTTATAAAGATTTCGTTCCTGAAGATGCAGGATTTAATGACATTTTAAAAGGTAATGCGTATCTGCCGGTTAACGGGTATAAAGTAATTTTGCCTTTAAAGGGGAATGCCAATGAAAAAAGCTTACTCGGGATGTTTGACCAGTGTGATGGTGTGATGAAAGTGTACATTAATTTTGACCTGGAATCAAGGGGTTTTGGAGGGATGGCGCTTGTAAAAGTTAATGCCCACGCCAATATTGTATTATTTAACAGAAAGGGCAAGAAGGTGTTTTCAATACAGGAAAAAGCCATGTCAAAAATATCAGGTGCGCAGATTGCAGGCATACCCTTCATAACACCCGAAAAAATACTACCGCTGTGTGAAAGTGCTTCAGATGAACTGATGATAGCGCTTCAAAATGATCTGCCAAAAATGGTTAGAAAAGCGGACAGGAGGCTGTAGCTGTTTTTTAATAGATCCCGTCACCACATATCCGGTAAATAACAAACCAACCTTACTTAATAAGCTCCGCAGGCAGCCGGTTAATTGGCTGGATTTTTATTTGCCTGTAAAAAATCTCGGCGCCTTCCGACTGGATTTGAATTTTCCCTTTGGTAAGCGGTGATTCCTGCCCGTTATCCATTTGTCTATTATGGTATAATACCATCATTACTTTACCATTTATAACATGGATACTGGTATCGCCATGGCAATACAAGTCTGCCGTGTTCCATTGGCCCGATGGGTTTTCAGAATCCGTACCTTTTATGCAGTGTCTTCCCTGTTTGCCGCCCTCTTTAAACGTGATAAGCGCTCCCTTCGGATCGTAAACATAATCGGTCTCTGATTTTTTAATTACGGGTATATCAGCCATACCGCCTGCAACACCCCAATAATCACCACAATTGCCTTCTTCTACCTGGAACTCCTGCGAACGCATCCACGCACCATAATCTGCTCCATATTTTCCAACAGAATTATAAAGCAGGCCACTGTCTTTCTTTTTACCCTTCTTTTGCCCCCATGAAAGTGTGCCCCATTTAAATTGCAATTGCAGGTGATAGTTTTCATATTCCTTTTTTGTTGATATGGCCCCCCAGTTTTCGCCCGAAATGCGGATCACATTTTCACTTTCATCCTTAACTATAGTAAAAACATGCCTTGGATCGTTATTCAAGCCTAAGGGTGTGCCGGTAATGGGTTTGCCGTTATCATCAAGATCGGGCCCGATATAAGTATCCCAGCCGGTTAGATCTTTTCCATTAAAGAGCAGTTTCCATTTATCTTTGTTTCCGGTTGTTGTAAAACCGAATACAATTATGCAAAGTAACAGAGGCAGGATAAATTTGGCAGGTTTCATGGCAATAGGTTTATTTATCTAAGATAGGAGATCTGCCAGCGTATGTAGTGCTATTTTTTTAATTAGCATGAATGTAATTGGAAAATTACAAGGGTTTGGTACCTGCAAGGTCTACTGAATGCTCTTAAGTTAAGGATACCCATATAATTTGGCCTCACCTAAATCCTCTCCAAAGGAGAGGACTTTAGCTTCGCTCTTATTCAGAACCTCCGTCTGGTCCCTTTCAGGAGAGATTGCTGGGACAAAGCGTTCCATTTTTCAGCGGAACGGGGTGGAACACTATGGAACATGCTGATTATCAGAATTTTTAACTTTTTCAAAGATGTAAGTTGCTGATAATCAATGATTGTGTAATTTGATGTTTTTGCTTTGCCGTTGTAATTTGTTTATAATCAGTATGTTCCATGTTTGTTCCATGCGTTCCATTGGGGTCTCGTCCGCTTTTGAGTTTTTAGTCCCCGCAGGGTCTCTCGAAGAGGACCCTGTGATGGATAGTGTTTTTTAGGTGGAAATAGCCACATGCTATTCCATTGCAATAAGTTTTAGTTGACCACAAACATCGCGCAGGGTACTCTACGAGAATCTGCGAAGACAAAAATCTAAAAAATACTCAAAATAATATTGGGTCTTTGTGAACTCCGTGCCTTCTTTGTTATCTCAGCGGTAAAAATTAACCACAAAGTGCGCGAAGAAGACACAGAGAAACACGGAGTTTTAATTATCCAAAATTAAATTTTGTTCGGTATTTTATAATTTTACTTTTGAGACTGCCTTTCTATATTATTTTATTTTATCCGATGCGCTATACTAGTTGAATTCACCTCCCAGGTAACACCGTTGTCAGGCGAAAATGCCTGGCTCCATAAATAGTTATCTTGGTCTGTTTTTTCCCATCTGAACATTACGATCACAGGTTTGCCCTGGAAAGTATCTTTACAATAAAACTTACCGATCTTTCCTTCGAAAGAGCCCACAACAGGCGGGTCCATTGATCCATAGTTACTATCAGCCCAAAAAAGGCTCCATAACTTTGTTTCGGGGTTATACAACCTAATTGTAATCCCTTCAAACGGCTTATTATTAACCGGGTTGAAGGCCGATTTGTAAATATCCATGTTACCTATCCCATTTAATATCATATTGTAATCGCCTGTTGCCTCAAAAGGGATCCATTCGGTGCAATTGTTCAATCTTGTTTTAAGCCTTTTATTAGTCATGGCCCATTTGCCAACTAAAAAATCAAAATCATTTTGTGACGAAGTTACTGACGGGGTGATCTCAAGATCACCGGTTGAAGTGATCTTTGCGTTAACCATCATCGGTTCTTT
>JAQBOS010000431.1 GCA_028287925.1 Mucilaginibacter sp.
GCATCAGGATATAGCGGTCGTCGCGGTTAGCCGCCCTGAAGCCTGCGCAAAGCTGTACTTGCTTGGCAGTATCGGGCACGCGGCCTTTAAATTTAATTTCATAGTCCGCCCAATTATTTTCTCCGAAACACAGATAAGCATCACGGGTAGTTAATACCGAGTTTTTGATTTCGCAGATCCCCCGGCCAATTTTATCATATTTTACAGCCAGAGAGATGAAATTTTCTTTCAGACGAATATTGCCCTGGGCAAAAAGATTGGATGTTATTGGTATAAAAAAGAGGATGATTAATAACGCATAGAAGTATTTTCTCATTTGTAATGGTATGTGGTTAAACGGCTGCAATTACTTTTAATGCTTTAATAAAAGATTAACCAAGCCTTAACCAAAATTGTATATCAGGTTTATTACAATTATGCTTACCTAAATTGGTTCGGAAAGAGAATCCGATGAACTAAACAATCAGATTCTTAACGATGCCATCAAAGTCTCATTGCCAAAATAACAACAAAGGAAATTATACCACTATTCAATTAATAAATATATAGTCAAAATGAAAAACGCAGCATTAAAATACGAGATCGGCGATATTGAGATCAACCGTTTAGGTTATGGTACGTGCAACTTACCGGCAAAGGTGTCTTTGGAGAAGTGGCAGGTTGATCCACCAAATCAGCCTGGTTTAAAACCTCACGTGCCTAAATCAAAGGAGAAATAAAATTCAAGTCTTCGATTTGGGTTGTATTATTAATGTCAAAAGCCTCACAAACGCGCTGATTTGTGGGGCTTTTACATTTAAATGGTTCTATAATGATTAATCCTGTATGATTGCGGCGGGGTTTACCGGCGTAAATTCAAAGATCTAGTTTTTGTGATTCAGGATATGATTGTAGATGATGAATTTTGTAATGGGTCTTAACCTGATTGCAGTATCAATAGGGTGGAAGCCGCTGTCGGTAAAATACTCATAGTCGTCCTTATGTAACCTCGCGTACCATACCTTTCCTAAGGAGTGATCATTAATGCTGCTTATATCAGTAATTTTTTTCAAATGATTTAGAACCTGGGTATCAAGCGGAACGACCGGGGTGTCACCGTGAACCTGATAGGCAGGAATAGCCAAATAATGATCGGCGACCCAGTACATGTGTTTTCCGTTTTTAGCCAAATGAACCACGGTGTGATTTTCCTTTTGTTTGCCGCCTTTGAAAAACATATAACCGCCACTGCTCAATAAAAGAACTAAAACGACGGCAGCATATTTCTGCCAGATTGTGTTTTTATTATTCAGAATTTCTTTAAAGATTTTCTTCGGTTTTTTCTCATCTCCTTCGATTTTATAAGTTTGTCCATATTCATAGGGTCTTTGCTTATACCCAATTAACCAGGCCAGCAATTCTACATTTTTATCTTCGGTATCGGCAGTGTTTTCTTTTATAAAATTATCAAGTGGTTTGAGTTTGTCCGTATCAAATCTTCTGATGGTCTGTATATATTCCGTCTTATCATTGTGATAGCCAAAAAAAGCCTTTATAGCCGCTAAATCTTCATTGTCAAGCCCCCTGTTAAATATCTCGAGACATTCATCGCGTAATTTCTTGGGTGTGGGGCGCATCAGGTTAGGGCTAAGTGTGTTCGCCTTCTGCTTAACCAGATAAGTCTTAAGCACGCAGGCTTTGTATTCATCAAACATTTTTCATTTTTTTTAAGTAAAGCTAAAGGAATTTTCGGAATCCCCGATGCATTCCCGGAATTCAGGCGGAATTCGCGGAATTGTCGGAATCGTCTGCTAATTAGCTATTTGCACTGCTATACATTTGCTTTCGAAATCACAGGAGCAATCTGGTGATCTCGATCGGGCAGAGAAGGCGGCGGCGAATAGCTGACCTGGGAAGCAGCTACAAACTTCCGCTTTTAATGCTCAAACACTTCCCAAAAAAGTGAGAGGCGCCTCTCATAAAAGTTTGCTTGACTCCGGGACCGGCCTCCCGGGGGCCTGCAGTTTTAATCACTTTGTTAATCATTAAAATCATGTTTGAGCTTTTTTTAGCGCTCTTTATGGCATTTGCTTGCCCTGCGCCAAACCATAATTGTCATAACCAGAACGGTAGTGGCACAGTTACCACGCTGGATGTCGGCGGCGACACCGGACACCTTCCGCCTCCACCACCGCCACCCGGCAGTTAATTCCAATGCTGAATAAGGCAGACCCCGGTCTGCCTTATTTTATTTCAACGGTTCCTGTAATTAGCTTGTTTTTGCTACTTTAGCTAAAATATATCCGTTGAAAAAACTATATTTTCTCCTAAGCTTATCATTCTTTGCTTTGCTTTCCTGCCAAAAGCCAAAGCCTGGTCCGCATAAAGCAGACTGGCAGCTTTATAAAAAAGCCTATAACCTATTGATCCAGGGCAAGGACTCGGCCTACTTTTATTTTAACAAAGCTACCTCAACGACAAAAGACAGTCTCCCCGTAGCAACGGCCTACTACAATATGGCAGTGATCCAGTCCGATGCCGGTGATTATTTCGGAGCACAGGAAAGCCTGACGCTTTCGTTACGTTATTTAAATGAAAGCACACCCGGGGATCGTGTCTGCCTTGCGGATGATTACAATGAATTAGGCAGGAACAATTCCAAACTAAAAAATCATACGGCGGCAATTGGCGATTACAATAAGGCGCTGCAGTTCACGAACGACAGTACTTTTATAGCGATCATACGCAACAACAAAGCCCAGGCCTACCAGGAAAATAAGGATTACCCAAATGCGCTTAAGCTTTACGAGCGCATCCTGGCCAGGAGCCGGACAAAAGATAGCGATTATGCCAGGACGCTGACTAATCTGACCATTACCAAATGGCTGATGAACCCGGCCTACAATGCAGCTCCACAGTTATTGACCGCTTTATATATCCGCCGCCGGGCGGGCGACCTTTGGGGACAGAATTCCAGCTACGATCACTTAGCCGATTATTATATGCGCGACCATATAGATTCGGCCTTGTTTTATAGCCGCTCAATGTACACCACAGCCATAAGCTTAAACAGCCCGGATGATCAGCTGCTGGCACTAGAAAAACTAATAAAGGTCGGCCCTGTCGGCGATACTAAAAAATACTTTAGCCGTTACCAGAAGCTTAATGATAGTGTCCAAACGGCCAGGAGTGCAGCAAAAAACCAGTTCGCGTTAATCCGGTATAATGTCGAGAAAAATAAATCTGATAATTTAATACTCCAAAAAGACAATGCCGATAAAAAATACCAGCTGAACCGGCAACGCATTATTACCGCCTTTATCATAGTTATTGGGATCATGGCTATTGTTGGTATAATTTATTGGCTGCGCAAAAGAAGACAGCAAGCTGTCCGGGAGAATCAGTTACGGATGTCAACCAGGGTGCATAACCGGGTCGCTAATAGTTTATACCAGCTGATCCAGGAAATAGACAATGGGATTTTATTTGAACAGGAGCGGGTCGTCCGGCAATTGAATGTTTTGTATGAACGTTCCAGGGATATTTCACATGAGCAGCCGCAACAGGAGGAGGGTGACTTTACCGAACAGATCAGGCAGTTACTGGGCGCCTTTGCCGGTTCCGGCACAAACATGGCCATTTTCGGAAATAATGCTGATAGCTGGCTGAACATAGACGCCGCTGTAAAAGTGGAGTTGGAGC
>JAQBOS010000490.1 GCA_028287925.1 Mucilaginibacter sp.
AGGCATTAATGGCAATAATGCAGAAGTAACAATTGAAGTAATGTAAATACAAATTGTTTGTTTAAGGTGAGTTTTAACCAACTCAAAAAGTGGAACATGCTGATTATAAATAAATTACAATGAATCACCTAAAAAGCATAAATATTGAAACATTTGATTATCAACTACTTATTTACAGAAAAAGAGTAAAAATACTGATAATCAGTATGTTCCACTTTGTTCCGGGTGTTCCGCGTAAAAATGGAACGCTTTGCCGGCGTAGATCCACAAACTTGCGCTTCGCCTCAATGCGATTGTCCAAAGGACTTCTATGAAGGAGAAGGGTTTGGGGTGAGGTTACCGTTTGCTTATGTCGAACTCACGTTTGTTTAAGGATGCACCACTGCCCATCCCTCATAGTGGCGTAATATAATTTCACCGTTACCGCTTGGCACGTAAGATATAAAATCAAACAATTCGTTTTTATCTATTTTCCGTTCTCTTACCGTATTGCTGCATTCAGCTAATATCACACCCTTGGCCGCCAGTTTTTTTAATACCTCTTCATATACTCCCGATTTCATATAAACGGCAACGCCATCACCAAATACAATCAGCTCCATATGCAGCTTTCCTTTTAAGCGCGGGTCTTCAAGGGCATTATTCATATTGCGGAGCGTACCCCCTATCTTCTTCTCATCGCTTGAATTCAACACGTATAAAGCATCATAATGCTCCAGCTTAGGCTGTGCACCGGTAAAATCTGCACCCTCTGTTTGTGCCCTGGCTTGTTTGGTAAAAGCTACTAAGGCAAATACCGCTGCAATTAAAATGTACTTTTTCATAGGTTTTTATTTTTGTTGATATGTGTTTTCTGAAAAGCTGTTATAGGTTTAAAAGGCCCCAGCTTGTGCTGTTTTTCGCTAAACGAATCAGGATAAGGGCCAAATGGTAGATCTATTGGTTTTTTATTAAGATCTGTCCAGTCGTTATGCTGATCCCGGTGCAAGCGTGGTTGCGAATCTATAAAGGCGGCAACGTTCCATGCTTCTTCATCAGTTAATTGCGGATTTTGATAGGTTGCTCCATAAGGCATGTTATTTTTAACAAACCCCGCCAGGTTAATTACGCGGAACATCCCAGCAGCATCATTATAACTATGCGGGCCCCATAACGGGGGATATACGTATGATTTTTTATCTGCAGCCAATACCCCTTCACCATTACTACCATGGCAACTTTTACACTTTGCCATAAACACTATTCTCCCTTTAACGGGGTTGGCGGCGCCGTCCAAAAAAGGCAGTTTTTCTGTAGCATTACCAAATAGCTTTTGCCCTTTTTTAACATCCCGGCCAATCCATTTCATATAGGCCAGCATTGCCCTGATCTCTTTTTTTGAAGTGTCCGGACTTTCACCCCCAAGGCTCCGCCTAAAACACTCTACAAACCGTTCAGTAGCAGGCTCAACTCTACCCGAGCGATTACTCATTTTAGGATAGCTTGATATAAAGCTTGCAAAGTTGTTCCCGAATAGCCTGCTTCCCCCATCCAGGTGGCAATTCTGGCAGTTCATTCCGTTGCTAATTTGCGCTATGCTACCTTTTGGCCCTAAATAGTTTGCAGTATGGGCAATCAGCTCCCGGCCGTAATTGATCATCTCTCCGGCTTTACCGGCAGGGATAGTGCCTGCATCAGGGGCTTTCCAGGCATCGGCAGGAACGGCTCTTGAAGACTTATCTGATGCTGAAGATTTTGGATCTGCAGGAACAGGCGACGCTTTGTCAGACTTCGTAAGTTGTTGCGGGATATTTACATGTACGGCATCAAATAAAACAGAAATAAAAATAACGATGCAGGCTATAGCCACCAGTGTGATAAAAATCACATACTTTGACATTTTGACAACGGCTTTTATCAGCTCTTTTTCCTCTCGGGCTTGCATATTATTTTATTTGTGATCCGGCTGATATATTAGGTATCGCTTGATTTGAAGGTAGTTGTTCAAATAAGATAAGCATACCCGCAACTTGCAACTAATAACCTGAAAATGAATATTAAGATTACTTTGAAGTAACGAATATGGTACAAAATTATATCAATTTGTATAAACTTTTAATTTAATATTATCATTAGATTAGCTAATATATCTTAATTATAAGCCAATTTCCCGTTATTATGTATAATAATGGGGGCCCGTTCTTATCCACAAATTAACTTTAATTCACAAAATTAGATTTTACCTCCAAATTTCACTCTATGAGAAAAAAACTTTACTTTCAAAAATTTGCTTCGTCCTTTCAAAGTATTGTCTTACTAACATTCGTTACTTTGTTATTCAGCGGCGCAGCCTTAGCTCAAACCCCTGCTGCCAACATTACCGGCAAGGTTACTGATGCGCAAACCAACGAAACGCTCACCGGCGTTACCATAAGCATAAAAGGAACTACAAAAGGTGTATTTACAGATGTAAACGGAACCTACTCTATTGCTGCAGATCCTTCAGCCATATTGGTATTTACCTATATAGGCTATAAAACAACCGAAATAGCTATAGCAAACCGGTCAATAGTAAATGCTAAACTGCAACCATCATCCGAGCAATTAAAGGATGTGGTTGTTACTGCCCTGGGTATAAAAAGAGAAAGACGGGCTTTAGGTTATTCAGTAACTGAAATAAAAGGCTCATCACTTACCGAAGCCCGCGAAACCAACTTTGTAAATGGGCTGGAAGGAAAAGTAGCAGGTGTTAACGTAAGCAATGTAGCAACCGGCCCGGGTGGTTCTGCAAACGTTATAATTCGCGGTATTTCAGATATCACGGGCTCAAACCAGCCTTTATATGTAATTGACGGGATCCCTATGCAAAACAGCACCTACAGGCAAACTGACGTTGGCGGTGGCTACGGCGGATCTGATGGCGGCGATGGTACCATCAACATCAACCCGGATGATATTGAAACAATCTCGGTATTAAAAGGAGCAGCAGCTTCGGCGTTATATGGGTATCGCGGGAGCAAAGGCGTTATATTGATCACCACAAAATCAGGTAAAAACGCAAAAGGCACGGGTATTGAATTCAATTCAAACTATGTTATTCAAAATGTTGTAGATAACACCGATTGGCAAAAAACCTACGGACAGGGATCTGACGGGGTTAAACCTGCAACAGGCAGCGAAGCCTTTGAATTGGGGTTATCAAGTTGGGGGCCAAAGCTTGATGGCTCGCAGGTTTACCAGTTTGATGGGGTTTTAAGGCCTTATTCTGCTGTTTCTGGTAACATGAATCGTTTTTACAAAAATGGTGGTGCAGCAACAAACACCGTATCTTTCAGTAAATCATTTGGTGACGACGGGAGCATCCGCTTTTCAGCAAGCGACCTGCATAATAATAGTATTATCCCAAATGCCGGATACCAGCAGCAATCATTTTCATTATCTGCAAATTACAAGTTTGATAAACATTTTGATGTACAGCTAAAAGCACAATACATTAATGCGTTCACCCACAACAGGCCAAGTGTATCAGATGCCGCCGGCAGTTTAAACTTTGCCCCAATGTTCCTCCCCCCAAATGTGAATGTAACATCCCTGGCGCCGGGTTACAAGGCTGACGGTTCTGAAAATCAATTTTTAGATGATGCGTACACTACCAATCCTTATTTTGTGGCTTACAAGTTCATCAACAACACTAACCGTAACCGCTTTATAGGATCGGCAGATGCCAAATATACTTTTGACAATGGTTTGTATCTCCAATTAAGAGCAGGTGAAGATTACTTTAACGACATTAATACGATAGTAACACCTAACGGTACGGCCTATCAGTCGGACGGAGCTATGACCCAGGAAACCATTAAATCTACTGAACTGAACATTGATGCCATAATTGGCAAATCGTTTAAAGTAACAAAAGATTTTAACCTTGCGGCCCTGGTAGGCGCTAACTCCAGGAAAGCTGTTACCGATCAGCTTGATGCCACAGGCAATACATTTCAAACACCCTATCTGTACACAGTGGGTAACCTTGCCAGCCCTACTGAATATGAAAGTAACCCGGTAGTGGTAAATAAATCCATTTACGGCACGTTAGATATTTCTTATAAAAACTATCTGTACCTTACCGTAACCGGCCGTAATGACTGGTATTCAACCCTTGCCCCGGGTAAAACAAATTACTTTTACCCTTCTTTAAGCGGTTCATTTGTTTTCTCTGAACTGCTTCATTTAGACTGGATGGACCTTGGAAAACTGAGACTTGGCTATGCCAATGTAGGTGGCGAGGCTGATTCACCTTATCAAACTTTATTAGGCTATAATAATATTGGTAACTTAAGCGGGCATGCCATCGGCAATATATCCAATGGGGGCACAGTACCAAATTCAGCTTTAGAGCCTTCTTCGGCAAAAGAGTTTGAAATAGGAACAGAATTGACCTTTTTTAAAAACAGGCTCCATTTTGATATAGCTTATTACGACAAGAAAGAGTCAAGGGAAGTTATACCGGCTGTTACTTCCAAAACATCCGGATATGATGCCGTTTTGCTAAACTCAGGCACTATCCAAAATAAAGGTATTGAGTTTTTAGTATCGGGCACACCGGTTAAAACACAAAATTTCAGCTGGACAGAGATCCTTAATGTTACATTTAATGATAATAAGGTATTGACCCTTTCAAACGGCTCAAGTAATTATCCTCTTGGGTATTCACGTGCAGGAGAAGACGAAGGCAATGGGATAGCTTACATGTCGCAAGTAGTAGGTAAATCCGCTTACCAGATCTTTGCTTTAGACCCGGCACGGGATGCAAGTGGCAAGCCGATCATCAATCCTGAAACGGGCGCACCTGACCCAACTACTGCTACCTATAAAGATCTGGGATCAGGAATTAGCCCGTGGACAACCGGTATAACTACTGAATTCAGGTATAAACATCTAAATCTTTCTGTGCTTGTAGATGGAAAATTTGGCGGAAAGATCTTCTCAGGCACTAACTATTACGCTTATACTTATGGCCTGTCTAAAGAAACCCTTCCGGGCAGGGATCTTCGATATGGCACCCAACAGCTTTACCCGCAGGATTATTATAATGCAATGAGCAATAATGGCTCACTGTTCCTTTATAATGACAGCTTTATTAAATTAAGACAGATTGTATTGGGCTATACCTTCCCGGCCAGTATGTTCAATAATAAAATACAAGGCATAACACTAAGTGCTGTTGCCAGGAATGTGCTTACTATTATGAAGCACACCCCAAATATTGACCCGGAATCTAATTATTCAAACGGTCCCCAGGGTATTGAACAAGCTACGGTACCTTATACCAGGACATTCGGGCTTAACCTTAATGTGAAATTTTAAGATGATTATTGAAAAAATTAATAAACTGCTTAACATGAAATTACAATCTATATATATACTAGCAAGCGCCTTTATGCTAATGGCCCTTGCTTCGTGCAAAAAAGACCTGATAAAAACAAATACCGATCCTAACTCAGTATCTGTTGACGTGTTTGACCCAAATAACATACTTACAGCAACCCAGCTTTATTATACCGGCAGTACCGATAACGCAATTGAGGTGGAAGAAACCGAGATCCAGGGCGCCGGCTGCATGATCCAGCATTGGGCTTCAACTTCCGGGTATTTTTTTGGCGATAAGTACGTTGGCGCGCCAACCAGCGGAGGCTGGGGTTCGTTTTTTGACCATACTTATACTTCCACCATAAAATATGCTGTAGATCTTTATACCAATACAACCGGTAAGCCTCAATATAAAAATCTGCACCAGATAGCGAGAATATTAAAAGCGTTATCATTTGAACGCATCACTGACGTATATGGTGATGTGCCTTATTTTAATGCGGGGCAAGCTTATACTAAAGGCATTTATTTCCCCAAATACGATAAACAAAAGGATATTTATGCCGACTTGTTAAAAGAGGTGGAACAGGCAACAGACAGCCTTGATGAAAATGCCGATAAACCCACCGGAGATCTGTTTTATGCACATGCAGATGATCAGATAGCTGAATGGAAAAAATTTGGCAGCACCCTGCTGCTGCGTATGGCCATGCGTTTAACCAAGGTTGACCCCGCCACTGCAAAAGCCTATGTAACCAAGTTAGCAGGTAAAACAATGCAAAGTAATGATGACAATGCCATTGTGGCTCACGGCACCAATGATCCGCTTACCATAAACCGGATCTATCGTGGAATAGGTGAAGATGGCAGCATACAGTTGTCAGGACAGATAAGTAATACTTTCATTGATTTTCTACAGGCCGGCAATGACCCGCGTTTATCCGTGCTGTCTTATATCTATCCCCCGGATTTTTCTCCCGGTGATGATCCATCAGGCGGTTCGGCCGATCCGGGTGACCAGGTTGGCTTACCTAACGGGTATGACGGAGGGAACACGATTCACGGCATTATTAATGCGCCCGGTTATTTAGGCAATACAAATTTGTACTCACGCCCAAGCCCTATAATATTTAATGCCACTGCGCCAACTTTAATTTTAACTTATGCCGAGTCGGAATTTTTATTGGCTGATGCAGCAAAGCGCTGGGGTATTGGCAATGCGGAAGAGCATTATAATAACGGTGTAAGGGCTGCTATGGCTGAACTATCCGTTTATGGAAGCGGTGGTTCAATAGCCGATGGCGATATAACCGACTATTTAGCTGCAAACCCTTATGACGATGCGGATGGATTGAATATGATAAATACCCAGTTTTGGGCCTGCACGTTTTTTAACGAATATGAAGCCTGGGCCAATTATCGCCGCACGGGTTTCCCGGTTTTAAACGCGGTAACTTATCCGGGCAGCCAATCTCCCGGTGTAATACCCAGAAGAATGTATTACTCCTCAGTTGATAAGCAGGTTAACACAACAAATTACAACGCAGCCGCAGCCGCGATGGGTGGGGACAAAATAACCAGCAGGATGTGGTGGGATGTTCAATAACTATAGTTTTATAGCTGTTGTGAATTTTTAGAAACAGCCAACTAAAAACAACACATTAAAAAGCCATCTTTTTTATTAAAAGATGGCTTTTTAATGTATCCGGCTATTTTAAAAGCTTGATTATTGAAGTAATTAAAAGAATTATACCGTGAATGATTATTTAGCCTTATTTTAGCGCCTTAATAAAGTATGGCTGGGTTATAGCTATAATTTAACATTTTTTAAGATTTAATATGGATACTTTTGCATTCCTTTATACGTTTGCATAACCGATGGTCCAGCATAAGTATAATATTATTCATCATTAAATAAAACGTTCCTTACACCATAAAATGAAAAAAACACTTACACTAATTTCAATTATTACACTTATTTCTTTCTATGCCAAAGCGCAGGATTCTGAACCTAAAGAATATGTTAAAAGTTATATCGCACTTATAGGCGGATTGTCAAACCCATTGGGTAATTTCAGTAAAAAAACCTATAGCAACAACCAGGCAGGGTTTGCTAATCGTGGTGCAACTTTTGGGTTAGAAGGCACTGTTTATTTTTATAAAAATTTAGGTTTTGGTGCAATTATCTCATTCCAGGATCAAGGTGAGCTAACTACTCCTGATGTACAGCTTCTTGCTGATGGTTATAACAATGCTCTTAAAGTTAATTCTACTTTAGTTCAGGGTGTTAACCGCTACCATAACTTAAACTTTATGGGTGGCCCTCAATATTCTTTTACTTATCATAAATTTATTCTTGATATTCGTGCTGATGCGGGGATAATTAAAAGTTCATCAACTCCAGAGCTTACCATAATATATACAGTTAACAATACATCACAAACAGTAGTTCAAAACAGTTCGAAAGGCTCTGCTTTTGCTTATGGGGCTAAGGCAGGTTTACGCTGGGAATTTGCCGATGGATGGGATATAGGCGTTCGCTTTAATTATGTAAAATCTGACGGAATCAACATTTCTACTACCCCTGCTTCAGCACTACAAAGTTTCGACCGCATTGTAACAAAACAACCTATAAGCGAGCTTCAGAGCACTTTTGGAATCGGGGTTCATTTTTAAGCATAACGCCATTATTAAAATATTAAAAAGCAGCTATATAAATGGCTGCTTTTTTTATTAAATTTTTATTGCTTGCCCTACAAAACCCATATTAAGTTTTTGTTAAATCAGCTATAAATGATCTGTAAGCTTTCGTTTCTAATTTTTTTCTGATACTTTTAAAGTTGTTTCCCGATTAAAATTAAACAATTGAAAAAATTGATAGCTATTGCATTGCTTAGTTTGCAAATGTTCACCATTTGCGGGCATCTTTTGCTCTATCAATTTTTTGTTTACCGGTCTGATAAATTGTTTAATGACCGGGTAGGTAAAAACATGTATAATGTGCATGACCTGGTGCTAATAAAAGTACCCTCACATACAGGAGTAACCCAAAGCTGGAATTATTTTGAAAAAGTAAACGGGCAGATCCGGTTTAAAAATACCTGCTACAATTATGTAAAACTTAAGCTGACCAGGGATACCATTTACCTGATGTGCATTCCTAACTACGAAAAAACAAGGCTGTTTAATCAAAATATCATTAATGCCAGTCATATCGCTGATATTCCAGTCAATAAAAAAGACCATGTCCCCTTTGGTAAAACAACGGACCTGGGTAAATATAATTACCCTATAACATTGTTTAAATTTTCAGCCCCGGTTACTATTTTACAAAGTAGTAATATCATATGTTGCTCCAACCCTATCCAATATTATAATGATACCCCTCATCAGCCTCCAAAAATGTTTTGTTAACTATTATTAAATTAACATTTTTACTAACCTGCTTCGTGATCAATATACGGGGCTTAAGTTTTTATTTTACATGCTGAATCTTAATCTTCAACAAAAACTTCATTATACACTCCGTTTTGCAGTAGCCATGTGCTTTATAGGGCACGGATCATTCGGAATAATTACCAAGCCTATATGGGCCAACTACTTCGCTGTATTTGGCATAGGTAAAGTTATGGCTTTTCACCTTATGCCGTGGCTTGGTGGCTTTGATATTCTTTGCGGCATAATTATGCTGATATACCCGTTAAGGATCATCCCTCTTTGGCTGGTAATATGGGGTACGGTAACCGCCTTCTTACGCCCAATGTCTGGCGAGCCATTTGCCGAATTTATTGAACGCGCCGGAAACTTTGGCGCTCCATTAGCCCTTTTGCTATTATCAGGCGGCGTACAGTTAAATATTAAAAGCTTGTTTACTCCTATTAACCCCAATATTGAGGTGGATCACAAAATATTATCAAGAGTTACAACCTGTTTAAAGGTAGTAGTATTCCTGCTGCTTACAGGCCACGGCTGGCTCAACCTGATCGAGAAGAAGGGCCTTATGGGACAATACACAAGCCTTGGCTTTAGTAAGCCTGCGAGTGTCGCCCATTTAATTGGCGCGTTAGAAATTGCTGCAGCTGCGTCGGTGCTGATAAAACCCATCCGCCCGGTATTGCTGGTGTTTTTAACCTGGAAAATTATCAGCGAGCTGTTTTACCCGCATTATGAAATATTTGAGTGGGTTGAACGCGGCGGCAGCTATGGCTGCATCCTGGCATTATGGTTTGCCCTCGCCCGAAAAGCAGAAGCCCCGCAATCTGTTAATAATTTCCAAACCACGTAGGTGGTCATTGGTCATTGTGTCATTAGTCATTGGGCATTAGTCATTGGTCATTGGTGAATTGGGTACTAATGACTAATGACACAATGCCTAATGACTACTTACAAGGCGGTTCTTCAATTCCTATCTTCTTTTCTATCCGTTTATCAGGTATGAACCAGATGCATGCTACAAGTATATAAAGGGCAAAGCCAACCTTTGAATTAAAAAATGAGACAATAATGGCAACCGCATATATAATGGTTGAAATGGTACCTTTCCTGTCTTTTCCAATTGCCTGCGCCAGCAATGAATTGCGACCATGATGCCTTATAAGGGCTATCAGGAACAATGCATAGGCTAATGAGCACATTATCAAAACAATTCCATAACAGGTGACGGGCCAGTGGGCAAAATGATTCTCGCCCATCCAGGAGGTAACAAACGGAATCAGCGAAAGCCAAAAGAGTAAATGCATATTGGCCCAAAGGATAGCGCCATTTACCGATTCAACAACCTGCATGGTATGATGGTGGTTATTCCAATAAATCCCTACATAAATAAAGCTAAGCAGGTAGCTCCCGAAAACAGGCAGCAGCGGCAGTAACGATTTGATGTCGGCTCCGTGAGGTACCTTCAGCTCCAAAACCATTATGGTAATGATGATTGCAATTACCCCATCGCTAAATGCTTCTAAACGTCCTTTTTCCATAGTTAAAGCTTAATCAGCCTGTAAAATAAAAAAATTAGGTGAAAGGAGAAAGGTAAAGGCGAAAGGCACTTTTCTCATTTTAATCAGGTAATGCAAAACAAACATAACTATCGCCTGATTTGCTGCCTATTTTACCGCCTCCGCAGGCTATAACCACATATTGTTTGCCATCTACAGCATAAGTTGCAGGTGTAGCATAGCCGGCGGCGGGTAGTTTTGCTTCCCAAACCTGTTTGCCGGTATTTTTATCAAAAGCCCTTATCTTTTCGTCTTTTGTCGCTGCAATAAATACCAGGCCGCCTTTTGTTACCAGCGGACCGCCATATAACTCCGTTCCGGTAATTGGGATCCCTTTTTTTGTAAGCTCAGGGTATTCACCTAATGGCACCTTCCATAAAATCCTCCCAGAAGTCAGGTCGACCGCATTTAGCGAGCCCCACGGCGGTTTAATACCGGGATAGCCGTCTTTATCTACAAACCGGTTATAGCCATTCATTACATAGGGGATTGTATTTATAGGGCTGACAGATGCAGGTTCTTTAGCCATTTGCCGGGTTACGGGTTCCTTTTCAGGCAGTTTTAACACAAACGCAAGCAAAGCCTTTTTCTCACCGGCAGGGATCTGTTTAAATGAAGGCATCATATTACGCCCGTTTGCCAAAATCTGGCTTACCTGATCTTCATTATATTTTTTGTTGATATTCACTAACGATGGGTACGATGTGCCATTACCCTTTAATTCCGCTCCATGACAGGCAATGCAGTATTTGTTATAAATGGCATGCCCTATCCCCTGCATGGTATGGTCATCCGTATTTTTTGGCACATCAATCATCACCTGTGCCCATGGCATTTCGCTATTGCTGATGTACATGATTTTCGATACAGGGTCAACAGCTGCGCCGCCCCATTCGCCGCCGCCATCAAAACCGGGGAAGATCCAGTCGCCATCCTTACTTGGCGGGGTGAACATGGTATTATACTTTACCTGTTTGTATTTGTCGAGCATATCCTTGTGCGTTTCAGGGCTGAGATCAGTTACATCCTCGGGCCCGAAATGCTGGCGGGCAAAAGGTTGAGGCAATGTGGGGATGGGTTGTGTAGGCCAGGGCTGCTCGCCTGGCAGCGCATTTTGTGGCACCGGCTTTTCTTCAATCGGGAATATGGGCTGACCGTTAGTTCTGTCGAACACAAAAATATAACCATGCTTAGTTATTTGTGCCACCGCATCGATGGTTTTACCATTATGTTTTATAGTAACCAGGTTGGGGTTTGCAGGCAGGTCTCGATCCCACAGATCATGGTGGACCACCTGGTAATGCCAAATGTATTTGCCGGTTGCCGCATCCAAAGCCACAAGCGAATTGGCATAAAGGTTTGTACCCTTACGGTGGGCTCCATAAAAATCACCGCCTACTGATCCTATTGGAATATATACAATACCCCGTTTTTCATCAAGCGCCATACCCGACCAACTATTTGCACCACCCAACCTTGTCCATGCATTTTTGTCCGGCCAGGTTTCGTATCCTTTCTCTCCGGGATGCGGAATAGTATGAAAGATCCACCTGAGCTTACCTGTCCGTACATCATAAGCACGGACATGGCCCGGCGCAGCATCTTCTGATTCGTCAACACGGGCGCCTATTATCAAAACATCTTTATAAATTACCCCCGGCGTAGTGCCTGAGACATATGATTTTGTTTCCTTACCCAGATCCTTTGTCAGATCTAAATATCCGCCTTTGCCAAAGCTTTTAATTGGCTGGCCATTTTCAGCATCTATAGCATAAGTTTTTGAGCCAACACTATAAAAAATGCGTTTGTTTTCACCGTTTTCATCTTCCCAGTAAACTACCCCCCTGCATACTTTGTAATAATCCTTTTTTGAAGTATCCTGCGTTGCAGGGTCAAACAACCATTTTTGTACGCCGGTTGCCGCATTTAGTGCAAACAATTTTAATTTGGGGCTGGTTGCATAAAGTATCCCGTCAACCATTAC
>JAQBOS010000198.1 GCA_028287925.1 Mucilaginibacter sp.
CTAAAACATATGCGGTACCACCCGGCCCCTGGTCGCCAAGAAATTTTCCGGTAGCCATTGCGCTGGTGTAAACATGCTCTTCCGTAACTTCAATACCCAGCCTTTTTAATTTACGAACAGTTTCAAGCCTCGTTCGCTGGCTGTTGTTGGTCATAAAGGTAAAAGGGATTTTATTTTCAAGCAGTTTGGCTATAAACTTATCAGCTCCCTGTATTAGCTGCTCGCCGCTATATATCACCCCGTCCATATCGATCAATAGTCCGTGTTTCATAGATTGTTGTCTTTTATTATCAAATCAGGAGCTGATTTTAGGGCTCCTGTTATCAAAGATAAGATAAAGCACAACAACACTAAAAATATCGCAATCAGAATGAGATAATATAATAATGTATTACAAAACAGTACCATTAATTAAATTAATCTTAACCCGAGATCACACATTACTTCATGCTAATTTTATTGATAACTCCTTCACCAATCTTACGTTCAGCAAAGCCTCGTACTTAAACTCATGCTGTAATATACCGATGGAGGGATATTTATTAGCCAAATAGCTGCATACATCCGTTGCCATACCAATTGTGAAATATTTAGCCAAACAATTATGTCCACCAAGTCCGAATGTAAGATGTTGCTCGTTATTGCTTCGGAACGGGTCATACTTTTCGGGATCTGTAAATACAATCGAGTCAAGATTAGCGGCGGCCATAACTACCATTATTAGCTCTCCTGACTTAATGAGCTGCTCTCCTATCCGGAAATCTTCGGTAACTATTCGTTTTGTATGATGAACGGGCGGGTCTAAACGCAGCGTCTCAATTACGCCCCTTTTAAAGTATGACTTATCTGCTAATCGCTTATTCATGTCATCATGATACCTAACCATGTTAATGAGCGAATTACACAACAATCCCCTGCCTGCATCATAGCTTTGAATTAGCAAGCCAAGCAGGTTTACAGCAAACAATGTTACCGACGTTTCGTTATAACCATTAAACTTTATATTAACATATCTTTTCGCTATAGTATAAAACTCATCTATAACGCTGTTAATCGCAGTAATATCAGCGGCAGATTTATTTGGCGCCATGATGCGTACCAGCACAGCAATATTTTCAGTAACAAAGGCACAATCATCAACATTAAAGCCCATTCCTTTTAAAATACTTAATACAGGAAGCTGTTTGGATATGGCTGTCACAAAATCAAACTGTGTAAGATTTACTTTGCCAAGTAAGCTATCTATTAGTTCATTTATTTGTACAGGCTTTATACACTGAAACATCATTATTGCAGCCGACCTTGATTCCTCATGCTGCATATTATTGGTTATCCGCGCTAGCTTTTTGATCGCCAGCTTTGCATTGCCGTTCAATAGGCTGTCAGCCTCAACAACAAGTTCAGGCACTATTGCAACATCGCTCATTAAAACCGCTTTACAATACTCATAGCTATAAGCTACCCAAATATTAAGATTCGGATCCTTATAAATGGGATTATCAGCTAATTGCTTTTTATAAATGGTTTTGTGATTAATATTATCCCAATTTAAAATGGTGTTATTATTCATGTTTATTTTTCGGATAATTCAAAGGTATCTGCATTAATTAACTAATACTTCAGTCTGTGCTTAAGTATGGAAACCGGGTTTAGCCTGATCAGCCGGGTAAAGCAGGCTTCACAGTTTTTTTTATCAACTTATTCATAAGATATTAATTCCTAAATAAATAATATTATTCATTATCAGTTAGTTATGAAACAAGATAATTAAAATAGAACTATGCATTACATACTACCATATAAAACACATATCTTCGTAATATATTCGCCAGTTATTCCCTCAAATACAAGGGGAATTATTAACAGGTCATTAATCTTAACCAATAATAAAATGAAAACAAGTTTCTTAGAATCGGGCTGACAAAAAATCATCATAGTTACATGATCGCTTCCCCTATCTCCCATCATAAAACTGATTAAAACGCAGTCAAACAAAAATTATTTAACATAATATTTGTTTCGTACGAAACTTTTTCTACCTTTGATTTGTGATGAATATGAAAGATCAAAATAAACAACTGGACCCTACTAAATCGGAGCTTGAAATTTTGCAGGTGTTGTGGGAAAACGGCCCGTCGACCGTACGCGATGTAAATAACGAGCTGCTTAAGCAAAAGGATGTTAATTATACCACCACCCTAAAGCTAATGCAGATAATGGCCGACAAAGGCATCCTTGCCCGAGATGAAAGCCAGATGAAACACATTTACAGCGTTGCCGAAGACGAACAAAAAACCAAGGAGCACCTACTTGATAAATTTGTTGACTCGATGTACAAAGGCTCGGCCAGCAAGCTGGTGATGCAGCTGCTGGGCAATAAAAAAACATCGCAACAGGAACTGCAGGAAATTAAGGACCTGCTAAAAAAGTTAGAAGAATAAAGGATCATTTTTAAAGCTATACGCCATGGACTTTTCAATTGTAAAACTATTCCCGGATAATTTAGTTAAAGCGCTTTGTGATACCCTGCTCCATTCATTATGGCAGGGGCTGATACTTGCTGCAGTAACAGGGTTGATAATTGTATTTACCCGTAAATCGGCGGCGGCGAAACGTTATAACCTGCTTGTTGCCGCACTTGCATTATTTGCAGCCGGAACGATATTAACTTTTGTTATAGCCATAAATCATGCGCCCGTTAACTCTCCATCCTTTTTTGTTCATAACCAGGGCACACAATTAAACGCACAGCCTGTGTTTAAATATAATACGCCCGTTACTCATAAAACAACCTTTACAGAGAATGCCATCGGCTATTTTAATAAAAATGCCGCTACTGTAGTGTTAATATGGTTTATGATAGTTTGCGCACGCTGCCTGCAGCTGGCAACAGGTCTGCAGGGCATTTATTACCTGCGTCGTAAAAATGTTTTTAAGGTTGATGCTGTATGGGAGGATCGTGTGCAGGAGCTTGCACACAATTTGGGTATTTGGCGAATGGTAAACATAGTGGAGTCGGGCGTGGCAAAGGTACCTATGGTTGTGGGGCATTTAAAACCTTTGATCCTGATCCCGGTAGGATTACTCATTGCTGTACCTGCTGAAGAAATTGAAGCTATCCTGATCCATGAGCTGGCACATATCCGCAGGTCTGACTATTTAGTTAACCTGCTGCAAAGCCTAATGGAGATCGTATTTTTCTTTAACCCGGCAGTGCTGTGGATCTCGGCTTTGATAAAAACCGAGCGCGAAAATTGCTGTGACGATATTGCGGTGGCGCAAAGCAGCAACAAGGTTAATTATATTAAAGCGTTGGTATCGTGCCAGGAATATAATATTTCTTCGCCTGCCCCTGCTTATGCTATGGCTTTAAAAAGCAATAAAAGTCATTTAAAGGATCGGGTAACCCGCATTATATCAAACAACAACCATTCATTAAACCGGGTTGAGAAATCATTACTGGCCATATGCCTGGTAACTGCCGGCTTATTTACTGCCGCCTTTACCAATGCCGAAAAGATAAACAAGCTGGTAACCAATACAGCTAAGGCAGTAATGCACACAGTTAGTACTTCTAAAAAGGCGGTCATAAATGACAAACAGGGTATAAAACCCGTTGCTGTTAAAACCGACACCACAACCAAGGGAAAACTAAGAATTTATAGTAATGATGAATTTGAAAACAGTACTATATTCGAGGGGCCTAATTATGCGTACACGACTAGGATCTGTAAGGAAAAAGGAATTTTATACCAGCTTAATTATAAAAACAATGCATTGATTTCTATGCAGGTAAATGGCAAAACCATCCCATCGAACAAAATAGGCACCTATCAGCCGGTGATAAACCAAATTCTTAATAAATTTAAAATAAACAACGTTAGCGATAACGCTACGGTATCAGAGTCGGCAGGAAATGCTGCCAATGATGTCCCGGTTTATCACAAAGACGACAAGCAAGGGTTAGCCACATTAGATTCAATTACCCAAAAACTAAAGGCAAACAATCAACCGCTTAACGGTTCACTCGGAAAGTTAAACGCCCAAAGCAATCTGAATCTAAAAAGAGACCAGGCTATAGCAGACTCCGTAAACCAGCAATATAAATCATCAAGCCAGGAATATAAAAAAGGCGCACTAAATGGCACCTGGACAAAACCGGTTGCCCCATACCAGCCAAAATCCGCCTATGGCCCTCCGGTAAAACCTTATGAACCAAAGGCTCCGTACAATCCAAATTTACCCGATTACAAACCTTACAGCAAGGTAAATGACGATGAAAGACGCAATAAAATTATAACAGAGATGATCACCGATGGCATTATTCAAAGCAAGGACGACCTGTCGTTTAAAATAAGCACCTCAGAGTTTATTGTAAATGGCAAAAAG
>JAQBOS010000596.1 GCA_028287925.1 Mucilaginibacter sp.
GCAACACCGCCAGATAATTTGGCTAAACGTTCCTGCAATTTTTCGCGGTCATAGTCTGATGTAGTTGATTCAATTTGAGATTTAATTTGGCTTACGCGTGATTTGATCTCTTCTGATTTTCCTGAACCGTTAATTACGGTAGTATTATCTTTATCGATAATTATTTTTTCTGCAGTACCTAAGTAAGTAAGGTCAGCATTTTCAAGCTTGTAACCTCTTTCTTCAGAAATCACTGTACCGCCTGTTAATATTGCGATATCTTCAAGCATAGCTTTTCTGCGATCGCCAAAACCAGGAGCTTTAACAGCAGCAACTTTCAGTGAGCCGCGGATTTTGTTAACTACTAAAGTAGCCAGCGCTTCACCATCAAGGTCTTCAGCAATGATTAACAAAGGTTTACCTGTTTGAACTTGTTTCTCAAGTATTGGAAGTAATTCCTTCATCGAAGAAATTTTCTTGTCATAGATCAGGATATAAGGGTTTTCCAGTTCTACTTCCATTTTATCAGCATTGGTAACGAAGTAAGGAGAAAGGTAACCACGATCAAACTGCATACCTTCAACAGTTTTAACTTCGGTTTCAGTTCCTTTAGCTTCTTCAACAGTAATTACACCATCTTTTCCAACTTTTTCCATTGCCTCAGCAATTAACGAACCGATAACCTCGTCGTTATTGGCAGAAATAGATGCAACTTGTTTGATCTTGTTATTGTCTTCGCCAATACTCTGTGATTGTGCCTTTAAGTTTTCAACAACTTTTGAAACTGCTTTATCAATACCGCGTTTCAAATCCATAGGATTTGCACCTGCAGCAACGTTTTTTATACCTGCAGTAACAATAGCCTGGGCTAAAACAGTAGCAGTAGTAGTACCATCACCTGCAATATCAGCAGTTTTTGATGCAACTTCTTTTACCATTTGCGCGCCCATGTTTTCAATAGGGTCTTTAAGCTCAATTTCTTTCGCTACAGTAACACCATCTTTTGTAATTGCAGGTGAACCGAATTTTTTATCAATAATTACGTGACGGCCTTTTGGACCTAATGTTACTTTAACTGCATTAGCTAAAATATCCACACCGCGTTTTAGCGCGTCGCGTGCTTCAACATTGTATTTAACTTGTTTTGACATTTTTTTAATTTTGAATTAGTGAGTTAGTGAACGAGTGATTTTTAAAGCGCACTTTAAAACTACCCTTTCATTCGTTTTATAGTTTCAATTTTAAGTTATCAATGAGTAACTGACCTTGAATTAAGATTTAATAAATCACTAATTCACCCAATCAGTCATTCACTAATTAAAGAACCGCGTAAATATCAGATTCACGCATAATTAAATACTCTTTACCTTCGTAGGTAATTTCAGTTCCTGCATATTTTCCATACAATACTGTATCACCAGCCTGAACAGTTGGTTTTTTACCTTCACCATCTTCTTGTGATATTGAAATTACTGTTCCTTTTTGAGGTTTTTCTTTAGCAGTATCCGGAATAATGATACCTGATGCTGTTTTCTCTTCAGCAGGGGCAGCTTCTACAATCACTCTATTTGCTGTGCCTGCAATAGGTTTAATGTTTATTGACATAGTTATACAATTATTTAATTTATATATAATTTAAGTTCCGCTTGTATTCATCATCAATTATGCCAAGCAGGTTCAAAAGTTCAAAATTGGCATGCTACCTGTTCAATTGTCACTTTAAACGGTAGTCCTATTTTCATTATTAATGATAGCTTAACATCCTAGTGCCATCATGTCAGTACATGCTTAAAGTAAAAAGGCTTCGCCCTGATAGCTATCGGGGCAAAGCCTTTTAAAATATTTTATTTACTTACTTTGTTTTCTTGGGGGCAGCAGGTGCCGGAGTACCTGGCAAGCTAAGCGGTGCATTTGATGGTGCAGCAACCGGTTTTGCAACTTTGTCGGCCTGTTCTTTCGTTTGAGAATTATCGCTTTTTTCTGTTCCGCCTTTTACAGCAACATTAATTGCCATTGATAAAACCATTAAAGAGATAGCCAGGATCCAGGTACCTTTTTCTAAAAAGTCGCCTGTTTTTTGCACACCCATTAACTGTGATGAACTTGAGAAATTTGAGGATAGACCGCCGCCTTTAGGGTTTTGTATCAATACGATAAGCACTAAAAGGACACACACAATGATCGATATGATCAACAATAATGAATACATTTCTTTTTATATTAATTGGTTTTCTTTTCTAACTGTTCAATCTTTGCGGCAAAGTAACGGCTTTTTTCCGGAAATTTCAACATCAATTTTTTGTACGATGCTATTGCCTTGTGATATAGCATCTGATCTGAATAAATAGCTGCCAATGTTTCGGATACCAGTTCATCCCTGTCTTCCGAACTTTTTTTGGCTTTGTTTTCATTATCCAGCTTATCGCTGCTTTGCGGCCTTATCTGGGGCTCTTCCTGTATAAAACGCTCAATAATTACCTGCTCTTTACTATTTTTCAGATCAAATTCAAAAGGGATATGCGGCTGAGGCACGCTTTTATCAAGCTCTTCAACCGAAGTGATATGAAAAATATTCTCATAATATTGCTGTTGCAATTCATCTGTACCTGGCTTTGACCGGGTATTTGCATTTACAGAATTTTCCTTTTCTGGCGCAACATAAGGCTGATAAACCCCCGAATGTTCTTTACGTGTTTTATCAAGCCACCACAAAAAGCTGTAAGGCAGCTTTTCGTCGTTATATTTTGATACATCCTGTTGTTCAGTATCGCCGGCCTGTTCGTTTACAGCCTCCGGAGCTGATTGTGCCGCTTCACTTACCGGTTCCGGTTCTTTATGTTCGCCAAAAGCACGGTCGAATGTAAAATAATCAGTTGCGGCTATATTACTTATAATATCCGGCTCGGTATCAATATTTCCTGTAAACTCATCAAAGGTTTCCTCTTCAATGTTATGGGTATTTGTTTCAGCTTTAATCTCAGGTTCGTGAGCAATTTCTTCATGCTTATGTTTCTGCGCTGCTTCTTCAGTATTATTGTTACTTTCAGGAGTAAAATAATTCACCTGTTCTTCCTCGTGCCTATGTTCCTGTAAAGGCGCTTCAATTACAATATTTTCAACCGGGGTTTCAGGATGAGTTGCAATTGGGATTTCAGGCGCTGCCTCTTCATGAGTGGCCGAAGCAGTTTCATGAGCAGTTGTTTCTGCCGCGATACCATCTGTAACCTCTGCGTCGGGCGGCATTCTATGTCCCATTCCAAATGCATAATTTACAATAGGTTCTGCATAAGGAACATCCTTTTCTATTTCGTCCTTTATTTCGGCAACCCAGCCTTCGGGTTTTTCTTCAACAGCATTACTTACTTCGTGTAAAGGTTGGTGTGTTTCTTCAACCGGGTTCTCATCATGTTGCGCAAAAGGAATATGGCTTGAAATTTCATCTTTTATTTCAGCAGCCCACCCCTCAGGTTTTTCTTCTTCAGTATTACTTACTTCATGTAAATGTTCATTTGCTTCTTCTACTGCATTTGCATCATGGTGTGCAAAAGGAATATGGCTTGATACTTCATCCTTTATTTCAGTAGCCCATCCTTCAGGTTTTTCTTCATCGGTATTACTTACTTCATGTAAATGTTCATTTGCTTCTTCCACCGCGTTTTCATCATGGTGTACAAAAGGAATGTGGCTTGATACTTCATCCTTTATTTCAGCAATCCAGCCTTCCGGTTTTTCTTCAGCAGGTAATGAAGTTGGATGTTCTTCCGCTATCTGGTGATTTTCAACCTGCTCTTCAACCGGGGTATGATTTAAAATTTCTGAACCGGTTTCTGCTACATGAAGTTCATCAGTTGTGGATTGGGCAAATTGGTGGTCGGCAGCAGGTTGCTGATCTGTATCATAAGCCGCCACTTCATTTACTGTTTCAACCGGGGTATTATCGCTGAAATAGTTTTCGCCACCATTCGTATCAGTGGTTTGATGCTGATGAGCTGCATAGCTTGCAGACTGGATATTATTTTGAACTATAATTTTTTCATCAGACACACCTATAAATGATGAAGGCGCATTGATAAGCTTATACAGCGATTTTGAATTGAAATAAGCAGATGCCCGTCTTAAATTCTTTTCATCGCTTGAATGTGCAAGCAATGCCTGTAAAATACCACTCTGCGGAAAATCATTAACCAGTCGTTGTAAATTATAATTATACAAATGTGCATCATTAGCCGGATTAGCTAACAATGCCCATAAAAATTCGTTCTGACTATTATTATAATTTTGATCCACGTTGTTGAAAGCTACGAATTAATCCCAATTTGCAAACGCTTTGTTAAAAATATCCTCAGTTAATTGCTTATTAATATCCGCAATAAGTGATTGCTCCACTGCGCTAATAGAACCTTTAAAATCTTTAGATTTTGAAAATTGTTGTTCAAAACTAAGCTTTTTATCGGCATCATATACATATTTTACATTAACTGTAATGGTTAAACGGGTTTGATCGGCCAAAGGCTGTGTTGTATTGTTTGTAGCCTGTATTGATACCGGTGCTATACTATAATCAGTAATTGTGCCAGACAATACCGCATCAGCAGTTTCGTTGCTTACAATACTTAACCGTGTTGTATTCCTGATCCGGTCTTTCAAAGCTTCGGTAAATTGCTGGCTTAAGTTGTTTACAACTAATTGGGCAGTATTTTCAAAAAAATCAACCCTTATGGTTTTCATGTTTGGCGGAATTGAAGCTCCGTTTAAACTCAGCTTATAAGTACATGACTGTAAAACCCAAATTAAACCAATAAGTGTTATCGCTAACCCCTTAACTCTCTTCATTGAATTATAAATTTAATTCTTTTATTTTTCTGTACAAAGTTCTTTCTGAAATTCCAAGTTCGTTTGCGGCCAGCTTACGTTTGCCTTTATGTTTTTTCAACGCCTTCCTTATCAGGTCCGATTCTTTATCTATCAATGAAAGCGATTCTTCCACCTCTTCGGCATCCTGGGTTATATTATACGGGTTAGCATTATTGCCGCTGTTATTATTGCTATTAACGGGTTGCTGCAAAGTAAATTGCGCTTCGGGAGCATTTGGCAATTCAATATCCCGGTATAGCTGATTTATGGTTTGTGAATGATTGGCATGATTGATAGAGATCCCGCCATGCTCAATAATATCGGCAACCAGTTTCTTTAATTCAACCATATCGCGCTTCATATCAAACAGCACCTTGTATAAAATATCGCGCTCAGAAAAATCCTCCTTTGGCTGGTTCTCAACACGCATTGGCAAGTTTCTGCCACCCATTTCAAGCGGAATGTAGGTAAGCAATGTTTGCGCCGTAATAATGCGGTCGCGTTCAAGCACGGCTAATTGTTCGGCCATGTTTTTTAACTGGCGTACGTTGCCAGGCCACGAATAATTGATCAGCACCTGCTGTGCTTCTTCATCAAGCTGGATAGGCGGAGTGCGGTATTTATCAGTAAAATCAGAAGTAAACTTCCTGAATAACAAATAAACATCCTCTTTTCTATCCCTTAAAGGTGGGATCCTTAGCGGAACGGTATTTAAACGATAGTAAAGATCCTCCCTGAATTTGCCATTTTTAACGGCATCATAAACGTCAACATTGGTAGCGGCTATTACGCGCACGTTTGTTTTCTCAACCTTTGATGAACCTACTTTTATATATTGGCCTGATTCCAATACCCTTAATAAACGGGCTTGTGTGCCCAAAGGCATTTCGGCAATTTCATCTAAAAATATGGTGCCGCCGTTTACGGTTTCAAAATAACCCTTTCGCTCACCAACTGCACCTGTGTAGGCGCCTTTTTCGTGACCGAACAGTTCTGAATCAATAGTCCCTTCCGGTATAGCGCCGCAGTTCACTGCAATAAATGGCCCATGCTTACGTGGGCTCATCTGGTGGATGATGTGCGAAAACACTTCTTTACCACTCCCGCTTTCGCCGGTTATTAATACCGATATATCAGTAGGCGCAACCTGGTTGGCTATATTTATGGCTCTGTTTAATAGTGGCGAGTTGCCAATAATTCCAAAGCGTTGTTTAATTTCTTGAATTTCCATGTTGTTAAGATTCAAGAATCAAGAAGTCAAGAGTCAAGAAGAAAATAAGATAAATATCCTAACTTCCTTATTCAAAACTTCCAAATTCTATTTCCCTCTATTCGCCACCGTTCAAAATACGCTCTCTGAAAGAGAATATCATTTTCTGAACTTCAGCAACGAGTTCTAAACATTCTTTTAATTTTTTTTCAGAACCATAGGCTCTGCGTTCACATATTAATAATTGAGTTTCAACTTCAAATGATGATGTTAAAGATGTTGTTAAAAACTCTGCAAAATGAACATTTGTCCTTTTACCAGATCCTTCGGCAATATTTGAAGGAATAGAACAAGAACATCTGTTAAGTTGATCAATTAAGTTATACCGCTCTTCTACAGGTAACCCCTTGCAATAATCATAAGTAAGATCTGTAAGATCCATGGCTCTTTGCCAAATTTTCAAGTTCTTAAAATTATGCTTAAACATATTTTCTTAACCCTTTTTCTCTCTTGATTCTTGACTTCTTGATTCTTGACTCTAAATTACTTTACCTATCAAAGTAGCCGTTGTGCACTTATCAATAAGCACATTTACATATTCTCCTGGTTTATAATTCTCTCCTACCGGGAAAACCACTACCGTATTTTGATCGCTCCTCCCGGAATAATCGTTGTTTGATTTTTTTGAAAAACCTTCTATAAGTACTTTTTGTGTGGTGCCTACCAGTTTTTTCAAACGCTCGTGCGAGTGTTCCTGCTGTTTGGCTACCACTTCCTGTAAACGGCGTTTTTTTACAGCTTCCGGAATATCATCTGCATAACGCTTGGCGGCCAAAGTGCCGGGCCTTTCTGAATACATGAACATGTAGGCAAAATAAAATTTCACGTGATCCATCATACTTAACGTATCCTGGTGCTCTTCTTCAGTTTCGGTGCAAAAACCGGTTATCATATCGGTTGATATGGCACACTCCGGTATAATTCGGTTTATTGCAGCTACCCTGTCCATATACCATTCCCGGTTATAGGTACGGTTCATTAGCTTTAATACCCGGCTGTTACCTGATTGGATAGGCAGGTGGATGTAATTGCAAATGTTATCATACTTCGCAATAGTGTACAACACATCGTCTGTAATATCCTTAGGATGCGAGGTTGAAAAGCGTACACGCAACTCAGGACTTATCAGTGCTACCATCTCCAATAGATTGGCAAAAGTAACATCACCTTCTTCAATCGTGTGGTTATACATCACACTCAGATCCTCGCCCGAAGCAAGCACCCTATCCAGCAGATCCATCCCCAAAACAGGTTTCTCACTTTCAGACTTTCCGGCTTCCGGGCTTCCGGACTTCCATTTATACGAATCCACATTTTGACCCAGTAAAGTAACCTCACGGTAGCCTCTATTAAACAGATCGGTACATTCGGCTATTATAGATTGCGGATCGCGGCTGCGCTCGCGGCCACGGGTAAATGGCACCACGCAGAACGAGCACATATTATCACAGCCACGCATAATAGAGACGAATGCGTTAATACCATTACTGTTTAAACGCACCGGGCTTATATCAGCATAAGTCTCCTCGCGGGATAATAGCACGTTCACCGCCTTTTGGCCACCACCAACCTGCTCAATCAAATTTGGCAGATCGCGGTACGCATCCGGACCAACAACTACATCAACCAGTTTTTCTTCTTCTAAAAATTTCGACTTTAAACGCTCCGCCATGCAGCCGAGTACCCCTACCACCAGGCCTGGATTTTTAACCTTAGCTATGGTAAAATCTCTTAAGCGGTTACGAACGCGTTGTTCGGCATTCTCACGGATAGAGCAAGTGTTTATAAAAATAACATCTGCCGTAGTATAATCAGATGTGGTTTCAAATCCCTTTTCCGATAAAATAGAAGCTACTATCTCGCTATCAGAGAAATTCATGGCGCAGCCATAACTTTCAATATATAATTTGCGGCCATTATTATTGCCTTTAGCAGGCTCTAACAACAAAGCCTCCCCTTGTCTGCTTTCATCGTGCGCTTTATCCGGAACAAGCAAATCCATCATCATTATAAAAATTAGTCTGCAAAAATACATAAAATTTAAACATAGCGTGACAGATTGGCAGTTATTTTAGTTGATTAAGTTTAATCGCAGTTAAAGCCCTATCTCATAAGTCATGGCTCTCCCTTGCAGCAAGTGGTAAAAAAGAAATTTAACAAAGAAGATTTAAATGCGAACAATTAAGCAGTAAGGGCTGAAAGTAATAACCCTGATAAAAAAGGCGTTCTGATACAAGATCCTGGTAATTAAAAAACAGGATCAACCGTATTCTTTTTTAGCTTTTTATAGGGATTTGCCGGACGGCTTAAAGCCAGGTGTTGGGTTTGATAAAAAAACCGGGAACAAAGTTAACAGCACTGTTACAAAAGTTAGTAATTTGCCCGACAAATTCAATAAATTTAAAGAAGACCGTAAAGCAAGAAAACAGGCCTGCGGGGCCAAAAAAGATTCTCTTGAAAAAAGTAAAGCAAAATAATGGTAATTAATGGCGTTTAAATATTTAAAGCATAAGTGGCAAAAAATAAGCCTTGCTATTGTATTGATTTTTACTTTACTTATCATAATAGCATCTTTGCTTATCAACAGCTATTGGTCGCCAATATTAGAGGGAAAGGTTAAAGATATAGTTACAACCAGCAGCGATAGTCTTTATATGGTTGATTTTTCCTCGGCCGAGCTGCATGTATTGCGGGGTTCCATTGTAATTTTTAATATCACGCTAAAACCTGATACTGCTGTTTACAACTTTAAAATGAAGCAGCATCTTGCGCCAAATAACTTGGTTGAGCTGCACATAAAAAAGCTGGTTTTATCAAATATTCATCCCTTTGGCCTGTATTTCAGGCATAGACTTAACATTGGACGGATCATTTTATACAATCCTGAACTAAAAGTAAGCTACCAGCTTAATCATACCCGCGATACCGTTTTAAAAGATAACCGTACCGCCTGGCAAAAAATATCAAAGAGCCTTGATTACATACACATTGGCGACATATTAATGGGCAATGTTAAGTTCATGTATAAAGATTACTCCGGCCACAAATTAGTAATATCCCAGCTTAAAGAAATGAACCTGAGCGCTCATGACCTGCTGATAGACTCAACCACGCAAACGGACAGGTCACGGTTGCTTTATTGTAAAGACATAACAGCCGAACTGAATAATTACACAGGTAAAACCTCAAGCGGGTTATATTCTTATAATATCAAGTCGCTTAAACTATCAACATCAAAATCGCAACTGAATGTTCTTGGCTTAACTTTAAAACCGGCTGATACAAACGTGTTTTTCTCAAAAAGCCACCGGGACCGCTTTACGCTTCGCCTTGATTCTGCCCAGCTTAATCATTTCGACTTTTTAAGTTATCATAAATACAGAATATTAACAGCTTCAAACCTGGTATTAAGTAATGGCTCGTTCCAGATATTTGCCAACCCAAATCATTCAAAAATCATAAAAGATAAAATAAGGAGTTTCCCCAATGCCGCCATTGACAGCATCAGCGCTGATATAAGGATAGACACAGTATTGTTCCGGCGGATGCGCGTTGTATATAATGAGTACAATTCAAAATCAAACCAAACAGGCACATTGGTATTTAACAACACGAATGGGAGCGCTTTAAACTTTACCAATAATAAAGCAGCCCTGCAAAAAAACAATATCAGCACCATAAAGCTCAGCACCTATTTCATGTACCGGGGCAAGCTTACCACCACTTTTAATTTTAATTTAACCGATAAGGAAAATGCCTTTAACTATAAGGGCAGCCTTGGCCCAATGAATCTGCAGGTTCTTAACCAGGCTGTAATGCCATTGGCAATGGTTAAAGTTAATTCGGGTACACTTAAGGAGTTTAGCTTTGATATTACCGCTAACCGAAATACATCAAAAGGGAAAGTTATGATGCTATACAACGATGTAAAGGTGTCGTTACTAAAGGCTGATACCACTAACGATAACCTAAAGAAGAAAATGATAGCCTCCCTGTTTGCCAATATCTTTATTCTAAAACATAATAATCCGGATAATGCAGGCGGGCAACCACGGGTAGCCTATGTTAACTATTCCCGCACGCCTGAAACGGCATTTTTCAAATCGGTTTGGCAAACATTACTAAGCGGCATAAAACCATCTGTTGGCCTGGATAAAAAAACACAGCACGCGGTTACCACTATGCAGGACCAGCAAAAGCAAAATAAAAAGGACCGTAAGCTAAGAAAAGAACTAAGGCAACAACGACGGGCCGAACGTAAACTGAAGAAGGAACTAAAAAAGAAAGCAGAGGCAGGCGCTTAACCGTTAATTTCCAAATTTATTTTATCATCTCTTCATCCAGGTCGTTCTATACATTCCGGATTTTTATTTTGTTCCAGTGCAACATTTGGCAAGACAATTGCATCTTATTGATAAAGTAATAAACTAACAACTATGAAAAGAATAACCTACATCATTTTTGCAGCTGTGCTGACAGTTGCAACTACATTAAAAGCATCGGCGCAATCAGAAGAATCACGCCAGGTTTCCGGGTTTACCAGCATTGGCTCTGGCGGCCCGTTTGATGTGCACGTAAAAATCGACGGAACTGAAAGTCTAAAAATTAAAGCTTCATCAGATGCTATAAAAGAAATTGAAACCAAAGTTGAAGACGGCGGGTTGCAAATAAAATTCAAACACCGCAACAACTACGACCATGAGAATTATGGCAAGATAGATATTTATGTTACCGCAAAATCACTATCTGCTCTTGCCAATGCAGGTTCGGGTTCTATTAAAGTTGAAGGTACCGTTAGCGGCGATAAGGTTAGTATCTCATTAAGCGGATCGGGTAGTATTTCTTCTGCTGTTAAAGCAGGCGACTTTCATACAGCCATTAGCGGATCGGGATCAATTGCACTCAGCGGCAGCGCAGACGACACAAAAGTTGTCATCAGCGGATCGGGTGATTTGGACGGAAGGCATTTTAAAACCAATACCGCTTCAGTTACTATAGCAGGATCAGGCAATGCCCACTTTGGCGCTGATAAAAGCATCTCGGCCCGTATTGTAGGATCAGGCAATGTGGTTTACTCCGGCAATGCAACAATTTCCGATAGCCGCACAGTTGGTTCAGGCAGGTTGAGTAAGGAAAACTAAGAAGAGGTGAAAGGTAAAAGGCGAACGGTGAAAGGCCTGTCTTAAACAGCACTTAATAACTTATAATATATATTCTTCAAGCTGCTTTAACAGGCAGCTTTTTTTGTTGGATAATTTCCAGCGCAAATTGCAAGTGTTTTGAACCATGATTTACCTGATTAAGAGATTTACTTGATTTTTAATCAGGGAATCCTAAAATCAGGAAAACGGCAACGCCCTCTTGAATGCACTTGAAAAACAAACAATACATGAAAAATCATGGTTCAGAAAATTATTACTGCAGCAACAATTTTAAATTGATGCCGAAATTGGTAAATGCGGTGTTAAAGGTTTGTGAGGTATAAGGGCGTGTTATGTTTGAATCATAAAACACATTCAGGTTAAACCGCTGATTTATTACATAATCAATTGATGGGCGTACGGTGATATTTTGCGCACCTGATGATATTTCGGCAGCCGTTACATCTGCGCGGTATATTAATGTTTTATTATCCTGCAGAGAAAAATCAATCTTAAAATTCACATCATTATCTTGCTTTCCGCTCATCAAACCAAAAGGGAATCTGAAATTTTTCGCATGATATCCCCAGCCAAATACCAATATGCTTTCGTTTTGCTGTGCAAGCTGGCTATTCAATAAGCTAAGGCTTAATGACCGGCTGCTGCGGTACTCAAAATTAGCCGTCATGTTATTTTTAAAACGGGCAGACATGCCGATCAATGGCACAAACTGTTCAAAAATGGTAACCTGCGAAAATTGGTAATAAGGCAAAAAGTCGTTATTGGCATCTCTTGAGCTTACTGCCCCGTTAGCGGCCTGGTATTGTAACAGCGTGGTAAAGCCTGATACACTATAGGTTGAACGGTAACCATGCGTTACATCAAAAGAATCGAACCACTCCATAAATAACGGCACATGGCTTAAACCGTTATACGTTATCTGCCAGTTTGGAATTGGGATATTGGGGAATTGTCCAAGTCCTGATTTTCCTGCGTCCTTACCTGAATAAGCTGCCAGAAATGCCGGCACCAGTACATTTTGTGAATTTTGGCTATAACCATCACTAAAGCCACCCACCGGCGAACCGGTAGAATTAGGATTTTGCTTTCCTAACCTTTGCGAAATAATAGCCCGGTCATCCAAAAATTTCTGGAAGGTTGGCGAAGTATTATCAATTCCTTTTGATTTTGAAAATGCGGTCGCCAGTGTTAAATAGGATATAGTGTAGTCGCCGGTAGTAGTCGGGCTAAGGTTTTGGATATTGTTTGATCCGTCAACAGATTTAAAGGAGGTTTGATAGGTATGGTCTTGCGTTTTAAAGGCCTGCAGTTCTATCCGCAGGTATTTAACAGGTTCAAAAGTACCTTTTAAGTGCAAGTCCTCATTCAGCGTTTTTACATAAAGCTGATTTTGAAGCGTATCGGTACTTATCCAGCCGTTTGCAATCGCTTTTTGCCGCAGGTCGGCCTGGCTGCCCAATAAAAATCCTATTCCTGGCGCACCATAGTTTAAATCCTCACCCGCAAAATTTGATTGAGGCAGGTAACCCGGTATAAATGTACCTTCTGTACGGGTATAAGTACCACTAATATTTTTAACGCTGGTTAACAAGCCTACCAGGAATTTGCTGAGCGAGTTTGTATTATCAGGCCCCAATGCCCTTTTTATAAATTTAAACTTGTTGTAAAACTGGTCGAAATTCAGGGTTGGGTTAAGCTGAATGGTGCGTGCGTTCTGAATGCTGTTACCTACATCATACTGCGGGTCATTTATAGCAAAAAGCGGTTGGGTTTGCCAATGAAAATTTGTGCTGTAATGGGCAATCATGCTTGTCCAGTCCATACCGGGGATTTTGGCAAGCGGTACGGTATAATTAAAGTTTATGGTATGGTTATAGTTTGTTGTACGCCCAAGCCGTTTTAGGTTTTCCCACAGCGTATCAACTTTTAAGCCGTTAACACGGCCGGTCGGCTCATCAACTGTTGAAAGATTGGTGGCGTCAATATCCATTGTAAGAGATTTTGACAAGTTCCAGCCTATGCCATAAACCCTTGTAATATTAAAAGTTTTATTAAATGTAGTAGGTATAGGTATGTAATTGTTCGGATCATTGTTCCGTAACGTATTTTCCGAATAAAAACGATCAAAGCTGATGCTGAAGTTTAACCGCGAGGGCAACAAGCTGAAATTAATATCACGAAGCAGGGCTAGCGTGTTGTTTTTAATGATCTTACTGAGCGGACTATAATATTTAGGCTGGGTAGTATAATTATAATCCAGCTCGGCTTTATAGGTTTTCTCCAGGTCATTTTGTGTAGTAAAGTCATGATGCTCATATGTTGAATAAGAATAAGTAGCATTCAGGTTTGAAACGTCCCAAGGATGTTTTTTCGCTTTCGGATTAGTTTGGGCAATATGCACATTGGTAAAGCTGATACTTTTGCGCATGGTATAATCTTCGGCGGCATTTTTTATCGAATCGCGCTTTTTAGCGTCGCTGGTTGCGCTTAGGGTTTGCTTTAAAGTGATATCGGGTGATGCAGGGTCATATTCAGGCGTACTTACCTGCGATGATACATTTACATATGCCGGGATATGTACTCCGCTTTTATCAGGAAAGAATTTTCCAAGCTCAACATTGGCAGCCACGTCATATACCTGGTTATCATACAGGCTGCGATCGGCCAGCCTTGAATCAAGTGCACCAAAACCTACGGTGGTTTTACTGCCTGATACCGTTATATCTGCAAAATCAGCAAGCTTGGCATTAACTCTGGCGGTTGCAGCCCACCCTCCTTTTTGGTCAAAGTCGGTAAGGCGTAATTCATCAAACCAAAGGGTTCCATCCTTATTAAGGCCGTCGTCATTACTGGTGTTTGATGCCGGTTTTAAAGGATTGCGCACACCCAGCATTACAGCTGTAAGCCGGCTCAGATCGGGCTGGCCTACAATCGTGATCTTATTTTTACCGTCAGATACGGTGAAAGGCAATGTTAGCGGCCATGGCTTACCCAGGTATTTGGCGTTATTACGGGCAAGCTTTGCGGTAGTCAGTAATGAAAGCTGCAGGTCAAGCTCATTAACATCAGGCCATATAGAGGTAGGCGCCGAGGTGCCGGGTTGGGTTACCTTTAGCGGTATTTCATACTCATAATAGTTATCTACATAATCAACCCCCAGGCGTATAAATGCGCTAAGATCGTTATCCTTTAGCTGTGTACCCTCGGCATGTATAAACATTTGTAATGCTTTATACTTGCGCAGATCATTATTAAACAAACGGAAAGCCGCACGTGAGTAGCCATCGCGCAGATCGGTCACTTTTAATGATAGCGATTGCTCGTTTAGCTTGGTATTGGCTTGTATGTTATTATAATCAACCTGGCGGGTTATGCCCGGCGGAACAACATAAGGAATTGGCTGCCGATTACCGTTCGCTTCAATATTTACGGTTTCAACATCCAATACAGAATTATCAAGCGGCGGATTAACTATGGAAGGATCAGCTATTACGTTATTTGGATTATTCTCCGTATTAAAAGCACGCCACTCTCCGCGCACCAACTGCATCGAAGCAAAACGCAATATAGCGGTATCGGCAAAATTAGTCATGAACATACGGATATAGCGGATGGATTTAAAATCCTGGATGCCGCCAACAGCCTGTTGGTATGAATTAATAGGCACCCTGAACTGGTACCAGGTAACTGCCTGTGTAAGGCCATTTGCTAGTTTAACATTTGAAGTAACCTTATCACTAACAAAGTTTTTACCAACAACCAGATCTGCCGGGCGCATGGATACCTTATACTGAAAGTATTCATCATCCTGGTCCATATTGTTATCATGGTTAATGTCTTCCCCATCAGGCAGCGATGTTGATGCCGATGTTTGCAGGCCAAGTAAAGCCTGCGATTGCTCAGCGGTTGGGGAGTTGCCATCTGTGCCGTTATACTTGCTGTAACGTTTCAGGATCCCCGCACCGGTTTTATCCAGATCCGGTCCCTGGTAGTACTGGTAATCATCCGATGAGGGATCTGCTGTAAAATTAGTGGCCGCCTGTGCGCTAATTGCGCCCTTAACTTGCTGCACTACAGTGGCGAATTTTTTCTGCTCATCGGCATCGTTCAATCCATCCAAACCCACATCCTGTAATTTACGCGAAGCAGGGTTATTATCAAAAGCATTTACAACCGGTTGTAGTTTTGATACCCTCCCCCAGTTGGTTTCATCGATATTGCTGAAGTTGCCATCAACAGGCAAACCATTTTCCAGGCTTTTTCTTCCGTCCTTTAATATATCCTCAGATATATTACCAAGGTTAAAATACAAATCGCCGCCTGCTGAATTAGGTTTATAGATATAAGGATCCATTACCCAAAACTCAATATACTGTACGTTTAACGATTCAAAATCATTTGCGTTTATGCCCCTCATTATACCACCCCAGCGTGTTTGTGGGTTTTTCAGGCTTCCGTCGGTATTAAGCCCTGTTATTGAAAAGTTATATGGCCCCCTTACGGTTGGATAAAAAGCAAGATCTAAAGTTGCAATATTTAATGGCTGGCCTGTAGGTGACTGCTTGAACGGATATACTTCGTTTTGAAGGATTTGCCTCACATAGTGGTTTGACAGTTCGTTCCGGCTAACCGGAATAGTGCTGCCTGTATAAAAAACAGGGTCGATATTGTAGAAAGCCAGCCTGGCACGGTTATAACCATAGCTCAGATCATTAAATGACTGCGACTCGGCAAACAGTTGCGGCGTACCCGAAATTTGCCAGCTACTTGCACTTTTAACATCAATTACCGATTGGCTGTTCTCAAAATCGTCAAGATATGCTGTTCCGTTCTTTGAGCCGGCAAAGTTCAGTATTGAAGGGCTGCCGGGTAACAATTGTGCAAACTCACCATTAAAGCTTATTGATGACGGGGCCTTGGTATGTATAAATGGTATTTTATCAACCAGGCGGGTTAATAGCCTTGAATTAGCGTTGTAATTTACATCAAACCCATAAATGGTATTTGATATTGACTCTTCGCCAATAATTTCATTTTGGGTAATAGGTTGCTCGGTTAAATGCATTATGGTTGCCCCTATAGCCAGGTTATCATTAACCTTGTAGTCAAACCTGGAGCCAAACAATGATTTTTGCTGAACGCCAAACAATTCATTATTCTCCACTTTTACCGTTATAGGCTGGCCCGATGATAGCAATGCGGTATTTAATATCCTGATGCGGCCTGCGCTGTAATCAATGGTATAATCGGTGCCTTCCACAAGCTTTAGCGTTCCGGCATTTACCACTACTGATCCCTGCGGTATGTTAACCGCATTCAACTGGTATTCAGATCCTGATGTTGCCGTGTAAGTACCCTTTATTAAATACCGGTTTAGCTGCGGGAAAAATTGCTGTGCTATGGTTTTGGTTGAATCATATAATTGCTGGTAAACATATCGTTTAGCAAGATCCGACTCTGCGGCAGTAAATTGTTTGGCAAGGTCTGACCCAAAAGGCTCCAGCTGAGGGAATATGATCTTCCCGTTTTGCGAATCGATCGTTACACCTTCTAAAAAGTCAAAATAACCATCGGGCTGTTTATTTTGCTGCTGATCCAGATTATCCAAATCGGTTAGCTGCAGCCAGAGCTTGCTCTTGGTATTCTGCCCCTCTTCCATTATGGTTTTCTCGATCCCCGATTTATCATCCAGCCGGGTTACAGTCAGCTTAAAGTCTTTAGGGCTAACCTGGAAAGAGTTTAATGAATAAATATTTTTCATCATTAACTTCCAGGTCGGCAGGCTGGTTTTTAGCAACTGGTTTTTAAGCAGCTTTACATATAAAACTTTTGGGTTGTTTGGATCAACCGGAACATCGCTTGAAAACTCACCCACCTGGTATTGTACGCCATTAACGGTGTACTGGTAGGCTACCGCTAAAACTTCATCATTATTCAACGGGTAGTTTAGCGAGATATAACCCAGTTGCGGATGCAGTGTAAACTCTTTAGCCGTTAATTTACGTGCATAAGTAAGCTTGCTGTAGTTATCAGAACCGCCTGTGCTTTGAAAGTAACTGCCAATGGTATTCTGAGGGTCGTTAGTTAAACGCGTTGATGCGGGCAAATTTGCAAGCAATGTATTTGACTGCTGCGGAAAACCCGGCCCTTTAAAACCTGCCGGAAAGCCTGAATAGGCCGGCCCACCATGTACAAGTGTTTTATTGTATGGGCTGTTTTCACCCAGGTCCATAAGTGCCAGCACATCTCTTGAATCTGTTGTATTGTTTGTTCTGTTGGTTGTCCAAACCTCAATTTTTGTAATATTTATGTTTGAGGAGATGATAGGAATATTTGCAAGCGCTTTGTTGTAGTTATTACGGAAAAACTGTGCTAAAAAGTAATGCCGGTTAGCTTCGTAGTCAGCAGGTGTAAATTTAAACTGGCCCTGTTGCGCCCCATTTGTTATAGTAATTGTTTTTGACTGCGACCGCTGCTGTGAAAAGATGGTTGTAACATCAAGCTTGCCAAATTTCAATTTCGTTTTTACGCCAAACAGGGCCTGACTACCGGTAATAAGCGTGGTATTTAATGGCATACTTACGGTACCGGCTTCAATTTTTTGAATGATCTCGTCAGGCTTACCGGTATAATCAAGCTTTATCTGGTTTTCAAACTGAAACTGGGCATCGGTATTATAATTGGTAGTAATCTTTAATTTATCACCAATGCTCCCGGTTACATTTAGCTGGATCTTCTGGTCGAAATTAAAATTGAACTGGGTACGCTGCTTCGTATTAAAAAGCGGGTTTTCATTTTTATTTATTTGACCCGACATGATTGCCTCTGCAGATCCCTGCGGCTTTATATCAATGGTCGATCCCCCGAAGATTTGGTCAAACGTTTGACTCCTGAGCCTTATAGGTGGAATAAAACCAGGCTGCTGTGATGCATAAGCATAGTTATCGGCGAGTTTCTTAAAATAATTCCGCTGATTTTCCTTCTCTACATAATGAAGATATTCATCAAAAGTGAGGTATTGTGGCGGTCTGTATAATAAGTTCCCAACGCGTTCGTACATTACATACCTGTTGGTCACCACGTCATATTCAAAAGTGCGTACAAGGTTTATAGGATCGTAAAGTAGCGCGCCTTCGCGTAAACGATAGTTTTTTGACTCGTTTATTTTAGCCGGGATCTCAACTTTAACTGAATCTTTTTTTGTACCTGCAGCCTGCTGGGCAAAAGCATTGCCTATCCCGCAAAATGCAGAAATAAATGATACAATTACAGCAACTCTCCAGGTAAAAAATCTAATCAAGGCTCAAGTGATAATTTACGTAATTATAAAGCTTTTAGTGCAGATTTAATCAACTGTTCAACAGTTAAATCATTATTATTTTTGCTTATTTCATTGTCAATAACCTTCTCAGCAGCATTACGGGCAAAACCCAGCATAACCAGGGCAGATAACGCTTCTTCCCTTGCTGTTTTGTTTAACGGCACAGTGCTTAGTGTATCAGAACCTTCTTTACGCAACTTGTCCTGAAGCTCTAATATAACCCGCTGTGCTGATTTAGGCCCGATACCTTTTATGCGCTGGATCAATGCGACATTGCCTGAAATTATTGCGTTTTGAATTTCTTCGGGCGTAATTGACGAAAGCATCATCCGGCCTGTATTTGGCCCTATGCCCGATATGGAGATCAGGTGCAGGAATAAACGGCGTTCGCCTTCATCAATAAAACCATACAAAGTGTGGGCATCCTCTTTTACATGCAGCCAGGTAAAAAGCTTACAGCGTTCAGCATTCCCAATTTTTGAATAAGTATTTAATGATATATTGATATGATATCCCACGCCGCCTACATCAATCACCACAAAAGCAGCGCTTTTAAAAGCTAATTTCCCATCAATATAAGCGTACATAATTTATCAATTTGGGGGTGTAAGGTTAAGGGTGAAGGTAAAGGGTTTTTATGGTTTTTAAAAAAAAATCTTATCCTCAATTTATATGAGGGGCATTTCGGAGGTAAAAGGTTAAAGGTAAAAGGTTTTGTCTTATTGTAAGTAGGACTTACGAAGTTTTGAAAACTTCGTAAGTCTGTTCTAACCTTTCGCCTTTAACCTTTTGCCTTTCACCTCTCTTCACAATTTATTTTTTGTTTTTTATTTCTTCATCGCCTTTTTCCTGGGCGTCAACTACTGCTATGGTTATCATGTTCACTATTTCCCGTACCGAGCTTCCTAACTGCAGTACATGCACAGGTTTTTTTAGTCCCAATAAGATAGGGCCTACAGCTTCGGCGCCTCCAATTTCCTGTAATAGTTTGTAGGCTATATTACCCGATTCAAGGTTTGGAAAAATCAGCGTGTTAGCCGGTTTACCCTGTAATGTAGAAAATGGAAAATTATCAGCAAGCAGATCAGCATTTAACGCAAAATTGGCCTGCATATCGCCATCAATTATCATATCCGGATATTTTTCATGCAAAATGCGAACAGCTTCCATCGTTTTTTCGGGGATAGGGCCCTGGTTTGATCCGAAGTTTGAGTACGAAAGGATAGCAACCCTTGGGTCGATATTGAATTTCCTTACTGAACGCTCTATCAGCACGGTAATATCTACCAGGTCCTGTATAGACGGATTTACGTTAACCGTAGTATCACCAAAAAATACGGGACCCTTTTTAGTGATCATCATATACATACCGGCTACCCGGCTAACACCGTCGCCCGTACCTATAATTTGCAGCGCTGGTTTTATAGTGGTTACATAATCCTTGGTCAGGCCTGATATTAAAGCATCGGCTTCGCCAAATTGTACCATACAAGCGCCATAATAGTTACGATCATGCATCAGTTTCTTCGACTCATAAACTGAAACACCTTTTCGCTGGCGCTTGCTGTATAAGTATGCCGCGTACTCATCCATGCGCTCGCAATTTTCCTGCGGATCAATAATATGAACATCGCCCAGCTCAATATCATTCTCCTTCATTATTTGTCGGATCCTGGCTACATTCCCCAGCAAAATTGGGGTGGCTATGCCTTCTTCTTTAACAATCTGGGCTGCTCTTAAAATTTTATAAGTATCTGCTTCGGCAAAAACTATGCGTTTTGGGTTTGATTTGGCTTTATTGGTAAGGTTACGCAACAGCTTATCATTTATGCCAATGCGCGACCTTAACTCTTCAGTATATGCATCCCAGTCAGTTATTGCTTTTCGTGCCACGCCTGAATCCACAGCAGCTTTCGCAACTGCCGACGAAACTTCGGTGATCAGCCTCGGGTCCATCGGTTTTGGAATGATGTAATCCCTGCCGAACTTTAAATTTTTTGTATTGTAGGCCAGGTTAACGGCCTCGGGAATTGGTTTTTTTGCCATCCCGGCTATTGCCATAACTGCGGCAATTTTCATTTCCTCATTAATAGCTGTTGCCCTAACATCAAGCGCGCCCCTGAAAATATACGGGAAGCCCAAAACATTGTTTACCTGGTTCGGAAAATCAGACCGGCCGGTAGCCATTATGATATCCTTGCGCGAATTTATGGCGAGGTCGTAAGCAATTTCGGGATTAGGGTTAGCCATTGCAAAAACAATGGGATTTTTTGCCATAGCTTTCAGCATATCAGGCGTAACAATGTTACCTGCCGATAAGCCAACAAAAACATCGGCGCCCTTCATTGCTTCGGCAAGGGTTTTTACATCCTTGCGGGTGGTGGCAAATTCCATCTGGATCTCGCCAAGATCGGTACGATCAGGGGTGATCAGCCCGTTGATGTCAAACATCACCAGGTTTTCTCTTTTCACGCCAAGCGCCAGGTACATTTTTGAGCAGGATACGGCAGCGGCACCCGCACCATTAACCACCATTTTTATTTTATCCAGCTTTTTCCCCTGGATCTCACAGGCATTTATTAATGCCGCGCCCGATATAATTGCCGTACCATGCTGGTCATCATGCA
>JAQBOS010000618.1 GCA_028287925.1 Mucilaginibacter sp.
CATGCAGTGGTGTACCGGTAGCTTTATAAATGGATAAACCTTTTTGTGTAACTCTTAAGCTTTTAGCTATTTCGGCGCTGCGGTTATCAGCCCAGGTTATCATTGGGGCAAGGGGGACGCAACTTTCATCCACAGGTATTAAACTGTGCATAGCGCTGCTAAGGCTAACGGCAAGGGGAGGGGTGCCAATTTTTTCAATGATACCTTTAATGCTGGCTATAAATGCAGCCCGGATCTGTTCAGGATCCTGCTCATGATAACCTGGCCTGGGTGAGTTGAAAGAATAATATAACTGGTGATCATCAAATGACTGGCATTGCAAATTTACAGCAACCGCCTTTACGCTGCCCGTGCCAATATCAACACCTAAAACATATTTCATAGCTATTATTTGTGAAGGCAAGATAGGGAAAAGTTCATAGTTCATGGTTGATGGTTCATGGAAAAAAGAGAATGGTTAATGGCTATCCTGCGAGCTTTAATTGTCCGGCCATGAACTATGAACCATTTGCCATGAACTCCTTCTAATGAACCATCAACTATGAGCTTTTTTCAAACTTTTTCACCGACACATTTTAACAGCTTACCGAACAAAACCCCCTCCACACCTAATAGAGGGCATATTTGTGTAACGTTCTTTACTTGCAGTCGTCATATAGGTGTATTTAAAAATTAGAAAATATAATTACTTAACAATCAAAATATAACCATCATGAAAACTCAAATCATAACCATCTTCGCAGTGCTCGTTGTAGCATTAGGAGTAACAAATTCAACCTATGCAGCCACTGTAAAAAATGCTGATAACAACTATACAGTATTAACAGACATCAGCGCTATCAATAAAATTGAAGTACATGGAAATGTTGAACTATACATTTCAGACGGTGCAACTGACCAGGTAAAGGTTTATAACAAATATTACAGTGAAAGCGCTTTGGTTCAAAGCAAAAACGGTGTACTAAGGATCTCATCATACAAAACAGACAAATTAGTAGTTTGGGTTACTGCAAATGATTTGCGCTCAATCTCTGCCTTTGATAATGCCGAAATAAAATCATTCGGCGATATTTCAAAAATTGAATTTGATGTTGATCTGCACAACAACGCTTCCGCTAAATTGAACTTAGATGCCTTCAGTGCCAGCGTAACTGTTAACGACGATGCAAAAGCAAACTTAAGCGGCACTGTAAATGAATACGTTTTAAAATACAACCACGAAGAAAATGTTAACCACAAAGATCTGGTTGCTGCTCATACTTCAAAAAAACAAACACTAAAAGTAGTTGCTGCTAAAGAATTTGACCTGGCTGATCTTTAATCTTCATCATATAAATACACAGCATATATTTAAAAGCTATCACAATTATGATAGCTTTTTTTATTTTTGATGTAACTTAACCAGTCTGTTTATAGTCCAAAAGTAAAAAGCCCTTAAAAACAATCACATATCAAAAACATGAAAAAGATCCATTTAACCATATTGGCATTAGTTGCAGGCGTTGCCCTTGCCGGTTTGTCGTCATGCAGGTTTAGTTGCGCACATGGCTCAGGCCATCAACAATCAGAGGACCGTAAGGTAGGCAGTTTTAAATCGATCAGCATTTCCGGTGGTTATAAAGTGATCTTAAAACAGGATAGTTCCTTTGCGGTAAAAATTACTGCTGATGATAACCTGCTTAAATATATTAAGACAGAGGTAAACGGCGAAACGCTAAAAGTTTTTAGCAAAAAGAATATGTGTAGTACCGGGCAGATGACCATATATATAGGCCTGCGTACTTTAGAAGAATTAAAAGCATCAGGAGCGGTTGAGGTAGAATCAGAAGGGAAAATAACTGCACGCGATCTGCGTTTCAGGTTATCAGGTGCTACCAAGATCACTATGGATCTAAATGCAACCGATGTAACTACAAAGGGAAGCGGCGTTACAGAATTAAACTTAAAAGGACAGGCATCTTCACATAATATTGACCTGAGCGGCAGCGGTAAGGTACACGCTTTTGATTTTGTAGTTAATACCTGCAATATTGAAACATCAGGCGTAGGGCATAGCGAGGTTAATGTGCTGAACACGTTGAATGTTCGCTCCAGTGGCGCATCCGAAGTGAAATATCGTGGTACTCCTACTATCAGGAACGATAAATCAGGAGCTTCATCAATAGAAAAGGTAAATTGATTGTTTTTAAATACAAAGCGGAGGCCATTCTGAAAGGAATGGCTTTTTTGTTTTTGCTAAATCTGCCGAAGATCATAAATAACGTGAGTTTAATCAACTCAAAATCTGGAACACGCTGATTATAAATAAATTACAGTTATTCATTAAAAGACATCAATTTCATATCGTTTGATTATCAGTTACTTACATTTATTTATTCGCTAACTAAAAGTGAAACATGCTGGTAATCAACGTGTTTCACTGCGTTCCACCCCGTTCCGCGTGTAAAAATGGAACGCTTTGCCGGCGTGGATACACAAACCTGCGCTTCGCCTCAACGCGGTTGGAGAAGGGTTTGGGGTGAGGTGACCGTTTGCTTATGTCGAACTTACGTTAAATAAGTATATTGCACCTTTAAAAACAGCCCTGGCTATGCAGAAACGAGCTTTACTATTATTTGCTTTACTATTTATAATAAGAACAGGCTTTGCCCAAAAGCCTTATGCAGCATTTAACCATGTAGCTTTATATGTAACTGATGTTAATAGAAGCGCTGCTTTTTACAGGAAGCTGTTTCATTTGGATACTACTAAAACCCCCAACCCGGGTCAGCATGTTAAGTGGCTAAAAATGGGGAGGTATCTGCAGCTTCATTTGATTGAAGGGAAAAAGGAGGATTTAACCATTGCTCAAAATAACCACATTGCCTTTAGCGTACAGTCGCTGTCGGATTTTATCCAGGTTTTGAAAAAGGAAAATATTTATTTTGAAGGACAGAAGGGGAGTGCCGGCACTTTTGTGGTAAGAGCTGACGATGTAAAACAGATCTACTTAAAAGATCCCGATGGTTATATGGTTGAGGTCAATGATGCTGCTTATTAAGACTGGAATTACTATTAATGTAATGCATTAACAGCTTTATTTTTACGGGATTATTCTTAAATTTACGCACCATCCAATCCTTATATGAAAAAATTTAAAAAGATTCTGCTATATACAGTTGTCACAATTGTGCTTGTTATTGTTATTGCAATTTCATACATCACATTAGCCCTTCCGAATGTTGGTACACCAGAAGATATCAAGGTTGAATTAACCCCGCAACGGATAGAACGGGGTAACTACCTGGCAAACCACGTATCTCTTTGCACTGATTGCCATTCGCAACGTGATTGGTCGAGATTTGCCGGACCGGTGCTTGGCGGCAGCCTGGGAAGAGGGGGGGAGGTTTTTGATGGGAAAGTAGATTTCCCGGGAAGTGTGCATGTGCCCAATATTACTCCTTACAATTTGAAGAGCTGGACAGACGGCGAGCTTTTCAGGGCCATAACCAGTGGGGTGAGGAAGGATGGTTCAGCTATATTCCCGTTAATGCCATGGCCGTCATACTCGAAAATGAGCCGGGAAGATGTATATGCTATTATTGCCTATATGCGCACCTTAAAACCTATAAATGCCAGCTATCCAAAGGCAACTTATAATTTCCCGCTTAATATTTTAATGCATACTTTTCCTAAAAAAGCAAGCTTAGGCACTATTCCTAATCCTGCAGATACTATTAAATATGGTGCGTACCTTGTAAACGCGGCTGCCTGTATGGACTGCCACACACAAAACAACAACGGCACAATGGTACCGGGAATGGAATTTGCCGGTGGCCGAGATTTTAGATTAGGTAATTATACCATTCGTTCAGCCAATATCACCCCTGATAGAAACACCGGAATAGGCAATTGGACAACCTCCGCGTTTGTTGAAAGATTTAAAAATTTTAGTGATGCGGCAAAAGCGCCCAAGACATTGCCGGATGATGATCAAACCATTATGCCCTGGTATGATTACAGCGGGATTACCGAAACTGATCTTAAAGCGATGTATGCTTATTTAAAAACCGTTAAGCCCGTTAGTAATAAAGTAATCAAATTTCAGGCAAACAGCTCGGTTAAATAATCACGGTTTAAAAACAAAAACTAAACCAGCTGGTATAGTTTGGCGTATATTCTGATTAAAAGCTATCATATTTTGGTGGCTTTTTTTAGTTTTATACCACTAAACTTAAAAAACATAAAAATATGAAAAGTATCTGTTTAGCCGTATTATCGGCAGGCGCATCAAGCGACGGTGGCACATCAGAAAGTCAGTGGGGTTGTACTGAAGGTTCAGGCAATTCAACAACCGACAAACGTCAAATGAGTAATTTTACCCAGGTTAACCTTGAGGGAGATTACACTGTAATCTTAACGCAGGATAACTCCATGCTGGTAGCAATTACTGCCGACGATAACCTGTTGCAATATATTACAACAACCGTAAATAACGGTATCCTGGTTATTTCTACTACACAAAGTATTTGCAGCTCCAGCACAGTATCTATTAGCATTGGCATAGGTACATTATCGGGCCTTTCGGCAGCGGGGAAAGACCAGATAACAGCCAGCGGGGCAATTACCGCACAAAATCTGTCGCTTCAGTTTTCAGGCTCCGATACCCTTACGCTTGATCTTACCGCAACCGGCCTTACTACAAGTATTAATGGCCAGGCCACTGTTAACCTAACCGGATCAGTTCCATCACATACCATTAGCGTTAGCGGAAATGGTACGCTTAACGCTCCTGGATTTGCTGTAAATAGCTTTACCACACACACCTCCGGAGCCGGTAAATACGATGTAAGCGTAGCCGATACTATGACCCTGCACACATCAGGCTCGTCTATTGTTAATTATAGCGGTAACCCTACAATTATTAACGATAACTCAGGTTCATCAAAAATCACCAAGGTAGGTTGATCTTAGTTTTTAGACTATAAAGCCCGGGGGAAGAGGATAAAAAAATCTTCATTACCGGGCTTTTTTTTAACGCCGTGTTTAGCAGGGGTATAAGTTGTTTTAACGGCACAAATAAATTTATCTTCCTCTCCCTATTCACTTTTCGGACTTCCGGACTTTTTTCATATTTTTGCCCCTCCAAAAGCAGAAGCTTTTACCGGAGTATATATTCCGTTTGCCTGCTTTTTAAAATTTACGCTTAAATACCGGTAAAAATGAATATTTCACAGGAAAAGATTGATAACCTGAATGCAGTTGTAAAAATCAATATCAATCCCGAAGATTATCAGCCACGCGTTGATAAAGCAATTAAGGACCAGGCAAAAAAGGCTAAAATACCAGGATTTCGCCCGGGTATGGTGCCTGCATCGCATATAAAAAGGATGTATGGTAAAAGTATTTTGGTTGATGAGATCAACAACATGCTGTCTGATACTTTAAACAAATATTTAGAGGATGAGAAACTGGAAGTTTTAGGTCAGCCGCTTCCAAAAGCCGGTGATCAAAAAGAATACAACTGGGATTTTGCCGATAACTTTGAATTTAATTACGAAGTTGGCCTTGCCCCTGAATTCAGCATTGAATTTTCAGCAAAGGATAAATTAACCCAATATATTATTAAGGTTGATGAAGAAACACTGGCATCGCGGATAAAAAGTATCCACCGCAGCTATGGCAAAATGACAAATCCTGACGTATCGGCAGATGAAGATGTGCTTTATTCAGATTTAGTGCAACTTTCGCCGGATGGTTCTGTTTTTGAGGATGGAATTACCAATACCGCATCAGTACGTTTAGACCAGGTTAAAGATGAAACCATAAAAGCATCGTTGATCGGGTTGAAAAAAGGAGATGAGGTAACGCTTGATATTCAAAAAGCTTTTGATAACGATGCAGCCAAGGTTGCAGGTTTATTAAAAATTGATGAAGAAACAGCGGCAGATCTGAAATCAAATTTTCGCTTAACTGTAAAAAATGTTAACCGTTTAGAAGAGAGTGATCTGAACCAGGAGTTCTTTGACAAATTATTTGGTGAAGGTACAGTAACTACCGAAGAAGAGTTCAGGGCTAAAATAACTGAAGAAATTGAAACCATGATGGTGCAGGATGCCGACCGCAAATTGCAGGATGATATTTATCAATATGGTTTAAGCAAGGTTCAGTTTGAATTGCCTGATGAGTTTTTGAAACGCTGGTTAACAGCAACCAACGAAAAACTTTCGCCGGAAGAACTGGCAGGCGGTTACAGCGATTTTGC
>JAQBOS010000625.1 GCA_028287925.1 Mucilaginibacter sp.
GTAACCCAGCCCCGCTGTTGGTGTATAACCGACCGGGCTTTTAACGGCCGTGGTTGTAAGCACCTCGTTGGCAACAGTACCTTCTGCCACGGCAATTGATGCGGGCAGCCGCTGGTCGCCGGGTTCATAGGAGTCAACCATTTCTTGCGTCGGAACATTCCATCCCCCGCTGGCAAGGCCGCCACGGGCATTAGTACCATGCAGACCCAATATTGCTTCGGAGTTGGTAGTTTTGGGGATAAACCTCCAGATAAAATCACTTTGTTGCCCGTCATTACCTGCTTTATATTGAACTTCAAATATCGACTCCGAACTATTTTTATTTGCAGGATCAAACACATCAGCATATTTAGCTAACAGCGCATAATTCATTTTTGTGATATCTAACAAAGCGGCCTCGGCTTTAGGATAATCTTTGGTCGTTTTTGACATGCAGGAATAGGCCAGCAGCATTTTGGCCGCGCCCTGGGTTGCCCTGCCTGATTGAGGAAAGGTTTTTGCAACAGGTAACAGCGGGATAGCCGCATCCAGATCCTTTATAATTTGAGCATATACCTCATCGGCTGAGTTTCTCGGCAAAAACGCGCCTGCTACATCAGTAACTTCCACCAATTGCAATGGTACACCTCCATAATGCTGTACAAGGTCGTAATAATAAAATGCTCTTAAAAATAAAGCTTCACCGCTTACCTGGTCTTTATCCGTCTGAGCCAGGCTGGACTTGGGCAGTCTTGATAAGATAGTATTTACAGTAGCAATGCCTGAATAATCATTACCGTATCGGTTACCCGGATTATTTGGCTCCTGGCTGGAGATGTTATTATCAATAAACTCCGCCATCGCTTCGGCACTTGTTGAAGTCCCCCTGTCGGCAGAATATATGGTAAAAAATGTATTGTCCGACCGCATTTCATCCATATAAATGCCGGTAAAAGCAATTCCTCTTAAATTGGTATAAGCGCCGGTTAAAGCCTGGTTATACTCGGCTGCATCTTTAAAAAAAGACGCTGAACTTAATGTAGTTTGCGGAACAAGGTTCAGGAAATCCTTTTTACAGGATACCAAACCCATAACCGCCAGTAATATATATGATAGCTTTTTCATGGTTTTATCTTATTAAATTATACTAAAAACTTGCGTTAATACCCACAGAAAGTACCCTTGGGATAGGATAGCCAGTAAAATCGCGTCCCTGGTTCAGCCCATTTAAGCCTGCAATTCCCGCTTCGGGGTTAAGGCCCGGGTATTTGGTGAAAATAAAGGCATTTTGCGCGCTTAAATAAGCCCTGAAACTTTTAAAATACTTGCTTTTTTTAACCGGCAGCGTATAACCAAATGTTATGTTTTTTACCGCCAGGTAAGTAGCTTTAAATACCTGCCTGCTGGTGAAGTTGCGGAAGTCAGCAGTAGTGCCGCTTCTTGTTCTTGGGTAAATTCCATCACCCGGGTCTTGTTCCGACCGCCAGCGGTTGGCAACGCCTTTCCTCACGTTAAATACACCATCAAGATTTTCGGTTGATTGAAAAGCATCGTCAGCAATATCATTTCCTACCGAGCCTGCCATAACAATGCTCAGGTCAAGATTTTTGTACGAAAAACTATTAGTGATTCCATAGGTAAAAGTAGGGTTCGGGTTTCCTATAAAAGTTCTGTCGTAGCTGTCAATCTTCCCGTCAGGAACACCATTAGGCCCGCTTACATCTTTAAATCTTGCGGTTCCAACCATGGCAGTGGCATCATGCGGTTCGGTATCAAATTGCTGCTGGGTCATATAAACCCCGGTATTAATGTAACCGTAAAACATACCTATCGGGTGGCCAACTGCGGTGCGGTTATCGTCCCAGTATTCACCATAGCCTCCAATCGGGGCATTGTTTGTACCCAGTTGTTTAACTATGTTGCGGTCGAATGAAATATTAAAACCGGTATTCCATTTCAAAGCTCCGGTTAAATTCCTGCTGTTAATGGTAAACTCATGTCCCCAGAAATCAAACCGGCCAATATTGGAGGTGATAGTTGAAAATCCTGATTGTACGGGTACATCTATCCCGTATAATAAGCCATCGGTTTTTTTCTTGTAATAATCATAGGTAAATGAAATCCTACCATCAAACAGTTCAAGGTCTAAACCGAAATCATATCCGGTTGTAGTTTCCCAGGTTAAATTGTTATTACCTATTCCGCTCAGGACCTTTCCTGGCGTTACCTGGTTACTGAAAACATAATTACTGGTATTTACCGATGCCAAATAGGAGTAATCGCCAATGTTATTATTACCTACTTTTCCATAACTGGCTCTCAGCTTCAGGAAATTAATGGCTTTTATGTTTTTCATAAACGCTTCGTCAGACGCAACCCAGCCAACGTTAACAGAGGGAAAGTTTCCGTATTTGGTATTATCGCCAAATTTGGACGAGCCATCCCTGGCAAAAGCTACCTGGAGCAGGTATTTTTCATTATAGTTGTAATTAAAACGTCCTATAAATCTCAGGTACGACCATTGGGTGGCGCCTACATTTCCTATCCGGGTGGTAGCCGCATTTATCCAGGGAATATTGTCATCAGGAAACTGGCTGCCGTCAATATTGCTGCTCTCAAACGAATATTTCTGAGCGGTATAACCTGCCAGCACGTCAAAATTATGCTTGCCGCCTAATGTTTTCTTATAGTTTAAGGTATTTTCACTCAACCATGTTACAAAATTGCTGGTATTGTAACTGCCCGATGCCGGGTTTGGTGGTGCGCTTCCCAATCCGCCCTGGGCTGTGGATGGCGTAAATTGCCGGTTAGTGGTATTATCCGTATTTACATTTATGGCCGATTTAAATTTCAACCCGTCAATGATCTTAAGTTCCGCAAATCCGTTTGCAAGCACTCTCGCCGCTTTTGTTTTATTTGTAATTTGAGTTAATACAAGATAGTAGTTTGGATTTGGGAACATCCCCGGTTGTGAGAATGAAACCGGATAAGAACCATCCGCATTCTTGTAATTTACAGTAGGGTCCATTAAAAAAGCGTTCTCAATAATATTACGCCCGTTATCCAATCCCGGTACCACCTGGTTGTTTCCATATGAAAGCTCTAAATTAACACCCAGTGTTAACCTGTCCGAAGCTGTGTAAATATTGTTGCTCCGGGCAGTAAAGCGCTCATCATATGAATTAAGCATCACCCCCTCCTGCTTATTATAGTTAAGGTTTACCACCGATTTTAAATCAGTTGTGCCCGAAGTGATCGCGAGGTTGTAATTCTGACTTATCGCATTCCGTAACAAAATATCAAACCAGTTTGTCCCCGGTTTCCCGGCATATTGGCTGGGGTTGGCATAAATTGCCGGCACGCCACCTGTGTACCCTTCGTATGTTGCCGCATCTTCGTAATATTCTTTTTTATATTCTGCAAATTCCTGGGGGTTCATTAGGTCTGGTTTCCCGCGGTCGGGTACAGACTGAACCCCGGTATAGGCGCTAAACTCAATGCTTTTTTGACCCACTTTTGCCTGTTTGGTTGTTACTAATATAACCCCATTCGCAGCCCGTGAACCATACAGGGCAGCCGAAGACGCATCTTTCAATACGGTAATTGTCTCAATTTCATCAGGGCTTAAACTCTGCAATCCGCTTTGCGACGGAAAACCATCAATTACAATTAATGGATTATTCCCTGCGTTAATTGAAGCTGCTCC
>JAQBOS010000632.1 GCA_028287925.1 Mucilaginibacter sp.
TACGTGCCTGTCGGGCGAGGGGTTGTGCTCATTAAAATTTAACACAACAATTTGATACCCATTTTTATCAAAAGAGTAATATTTAAGCGGAGCCTTCCAGAATGTAATTACCTGGTCGTGCGTAAAGCCTCCGTCGTTATCATGATTGCCTATTACATGATAGCGGGGACCCTGAAATTGCTCCCATATTTTTAAAAACGGAAGGTTTCTATCGTAGGGCCGACAGAAATCGCCTAACTGGATGATGAAATCAACATCCTGTTTTTGCATATCATCAATAAAAACCTGCAAACGCAATTCCCCATCGTGCATAATATCCTGGTGAATATCAGCACAAATGCCAAACCTGATCTTTGTTTTGGCGGGTTCGCGTTGCAACTCTATAGAAACCGGCGTAGCAACTAATTTTTGAAATGGGGTTATCAGCAGGCCACCAATAGCCAGTTTTTGAATAAAACCTCTTCTGTTTTGATTTTTCATGATGCGAATCGATTAAATTGATGCTTATTATTTCAAATTCAGTGCATAGCAAATACTGCCTTTACAGGGTAATGATCAGATAAGGTATCCGTAACATTATCTTTTACAATTTCAACGCTTTTACAGGATTGTTTGAGTTTTTCCGAAACCATCATATAATCAATCCTTATTTTTTCGCTGACAGGTTGTGGGTCATATACTTTTGTGGGATAGCTCGATTCAAAATTGCTATGGAATAAAGAAAAACTATCATAGAACCCGGATTGTAAAAAAGAACGGATAACCTTATAATCTAACTCGTTTTTGTTATTCAAATTCTGCAGGACTTTATTTTTTTGCTGTGACTTGTACATGCTGTCTCGCGTACCAGAATTTGTATAAAACAAACTGTCATGCGCAGAAAAGGCATTAAAATCGCCCAGAACAATCGTTTTTTCCATGAGCTTGCCTTTTTGCTGGAGAATATGAATAACAGAATCGGCTTCCTGTAATCTTTTAGCACTGCTGAAAGGTGAAAAATGTACCACAAAGAAGCTAATGCCATTTATTTCGGCATATAAACACCCATGATGCATCCCGGAAATAAGCTTGTATACATTAGTTATCGGGTAGCGCGAAGTAATGCCAACCGGGTATCCACTTTCTTTAGCTATAACTGCATAGGGATGCCCCCAGGATTTGGCCAGTTTTGCAAAGGAGGCTTGTGTAAAATTATTCAGCTCCTCAAATGCAATTACATCTGCATTTTGTTTTTGTGCCCATTGTACAAATGTATTGGTTCGCTGCTTTTCGCTTTCAAACCCATTCCATACATTATATTCAATTATTGAAAGTTTTTTTGTTGACAGTGTTTTATCTGTAGGCACCGCTTTAAATGAAGTATGTAAAAAAAGAACCAGGAGGGCAAATACCAGACTGGTCCATGACATTTTTTTAATAAAATTTTTCTTATCTTTCATTGTCAATGATTTTTGAGTTTATTTCACAACACTATTTATAACCTCCCCAATGGGATTTACCGAAGTAAAATTGAAGCCTAAGATCCGGGCGATAGTTTTTGCATACTGATCCTGGTAGATCTGTTCGTTATTTTTCACCTCGCCAATAGCTTTTATGTTTGGCCCAATTACCATTAACCAGGTATCATTTGCATGCGGAATACTTGAACCATGACTTGTCCATTGGTCTCCTTCTCCCCTCCCATGATCAGGCACAACCATTATGGTGGTATTGTTTTTGTAAAACGGATCGCTTTGTAAATAATCCCACAATCTGCAAATCATCGCATCAATATTGTGAATGGCATCCAGGTAGAAATCGTATTTACCTTCATGCGCATCATCATCGGTGTCGGCCAGGTCGAGGTAAACAACTTTGGGATGTTTTGCCATAATATATGATTTTGCAAGCGCATATGTGTTAGCATCCAGGCGCTCACCATCGCCCCAGATCTGGGGTTCATAATGCTGAATTTCATTAGCCAGTTTCTCGGCCTCGGTAAGGTTGTTCCCTTTGAGGTCTTCAAACGGATTATTTACTAATAAACCATTGCGGTTACGGTTTATGATCCTGGCTACAGCATCCCATGATGCAAAAGCTACCACTTTGCCTTTATACCCTTTCTGCTTGTCGATAAATTCCAGGACATTCTTGTTAGGATTATCCGGGTAGTCGTTTGAGTTTACTTTCGGGTCTGCATAACCTGTTAAATTTTCGTTGCGCCCGGGATATGAAAACCAATATGGATTTTTAACATTTACTTTACTTCCCAGGTCCCGGTTGCCGTACAGCTGACCATTTTTAGCTATGGTATTCCATACAAACGGCATTAATTTAATTCGCCTTTCCTGCTGATCTCCGGCCCAATATTTTTTCATTACCTGGGCCGAATCCTGGGAAATAAACTTTTTGCCGGTGATCAGCTGCTTTTCGGCACCCTGGAAAACTTCTTTCCAGCGAAGGCCATCTATAGATACAATAATGATGTTGCCAGGCTTGTTGTTTTTTTGGGCAACAACAGTTCCTGCGGTTAAAAATATAATCAGTAATAAAAAAGATACTTGTTTCATCTCAATTCAGGTTGTGTATAAATAGGTTTATGCTTCGTATTTTATGTATTCATCATCAAAACTGCCATCGCTATACAGGTTAGATCTTTTTGAATATTAATACTAAAACAAAGTTAATAAATACTATACAAATATCAAATATTTTATTTGATACAAAAGCAGGCAGCAGGCCTGCTTTTTATGGCATAATAAACTTTTAAAAAATCAATAAAAAATGCGTCCCTGATCTCACACAGAACGCATCGTTAAACAGAAGGTTATTTTAATTGAGCTTAAGTGGCCGAAATTTGCATCAAAAGCAATGGCCCATCCAATGCCTGCCTGGGTTATGGTAATCTCTTTAAAATTCCGGTTCTTTTGGCTTATCACCCATAACAAAAACCAGCATGCCGCCATTCATCAGGTCATGATGAGTGAGATAGTTTTTTTTATAACTAACACCATTCAGGCTTATATTCTTTACATATTTATTTGCTGCAGACAGGTTTTTGGCCTGGATCACAAATTTTTTCCCGCCAGGCAAATCAATCCTAATTTCACTTAGCTGCGGTGCGCCAAACACGTACCTGCCATCGGCAGGATTAACCGGGTAAAAGCCCATAGCGGTAAAAAGGTACCATGCCGACATCTGCCCGCAATCATCATTACCTGACAGGCCATCAGGCGTGTTGAGATAGAACTGATCAGCTATCC
>JAQBOS010000642.1 GCA_028287925.1 Mucilaginibacter sp.
AATTTTAGGGTTATCAGTAACAGCAACAGCCAAAGAAGTACGGCCATGAAATGCACCTTTAAAAGCAATTACCTTCTTTTTACCATTATAAAACGATGCCAGCTTTAACGCGTTCTCATTTGCTTCAGCACCTGAGTTACATAAAAATAGTTGATAATCTTCCTTGCCTGAAACATGACCAAGCTTTTCAGCCAGTTGTTTTTGTAAAGGGATCTCAATAGAATTTGAATAAAAACCTATCTGGTGCAGCTGATCTTCCAATCGTTTAACATAATACGGATTGGTATGACCAATAGAGATAACGGCATGGCCTCCATAAAGATCTAAATACTCAGTACCCTTGTCGTCATATACAAGACTGCCAACACCTTTTACAATATTTATTGGATTGATAGGATAAACGTCGAATAACTTCATTTTAATAGCTTAAAGCAGAAAGCAAAAAGACCAAAGCTTTTTATTTTCTTATGGTTTTAAGTAGGCCAATTAACATGGCTTTAACTTCGTTAATTAATTGATTTGTTATTTTATATAACTCTTCATCTATGTAATCCAAATCCTTGCAGAGCAAACAGCAATACTCCAATTCATGAGCAGACCCTAATGCAATATCAAGAAAATGGGCAAAATCTTTTTCAGTAAACCTTCCACTACCTTCAACGATATTTAAAGGAATAGAATATGCAGCACGTTTAGTTTGACTAAGCAGGTCATAATTTTCACTTTTTGGAAATTTATGAAGCAAGTTCTTGTATACAAACAAATTTAAGTTGTGAGCTTTTTTCCATACTTCCAGTTTTTTAAAGTCACGCATTATTCTTTTGCCTTTTATTATATCCTGCTTTTGCTTTCAGCTTTGGTCTTTCAGCTTTAAGCTTAAAATCCCGTGGCTTTTAGTTTTAGGCCGGCTTTTTCATCCAAACCAAACATCAGGTTCATGTTTTGAACTGCCTGGCCTGATGCGCCTTTTAACAAATTATCTAAAATACTAATGATCAAAAGCTTGCTGCCATGTTTTTTTACCTGGATAAAGCATTTATTGGTGTTTACAATTTGCTTTAAGTCGATATCATGCCTGGTTACATGGGTGAATGGATGTGCATCATAATATTGATGATACAGCTTTAATGCATCTGCATCCGACAAATCAGTATCAAGATACATGGATGCAATTATCCCACGGGTAAAATCACCGCGATATGGAATAAAGTTTATTGCCTGGTTAAAGCCTGACTGCAATTGCCTTAGCGATTGCCCGATCTCGTTTAAATGTTGATGCTCAAAGGCCTTGTAAACTGAAAGGTTATCATTACGCCAGGTAAAATGTGTAGTGGCTGACGGACTTTGCCCGGCACCTGTTGAACCTGTTGTTGCCGTAACATGTACCTCACTATTTAATAAGCCTTTTGATGCCAATGGGAGCAACCCTAACTGTAAACAGGTAGCAAAGCATCCCGGGTTGGCAATATTAGTTGCTTGTTTAATGGCCTCACGATTTAACTCAGGTAACCCGTAAGTAAAGCTTTTTGCTTTAAGCTTTGAGCTTTGAGTCAATCTAAAATCCTGGCTAAGATCGATGATCTTAATGTGATCTGGAATTGGATTTGTTTCCAAAAACTTTTTAGCGTCACCATGGCCAACACAAAGAAACAGCACATCAATATTATAAGCCAGTTCCGCGGCAAACTTAAGGTCTGTATCGCCAAACAAGTCGGTATGCACATCATAAACATGGTTGCCCGCATTACTGGTGCTGTGCACAAAAGAGATCTCTACATTTGGGTGGTTGATCAGGATCCGAAGCATTTCGCCCCCGGTGTAACCTGCTCCGCCAACAATTCCTGCTCTTATTTTAGTTTCCATGGGTTTCTGAATTAACCTTATGATAGATCATTACCTGGTTGCCAAATATTTTTGAAAACCCTTTAACATCCTCGCCGCTCCATGAATTGTTCATCTCGCCGTAAGTGCCAAATTTATTAGACATCAGATCATGTGCTGACTCGATTCCTACAACCTGGAAACGATACGGGTGCAGCTGTACAAATACTTTACCGCTTACATACTGCTGTGTATCTGATAAAAAGGCCTCAATATTACGCATGATAGGATCATGGAACTGCCCTTCATGCAGCCAGTTGCCGTAGAAAGATGATAACTGGTCTTTCCATGAGAGTTGCCATTTGGTTAGCACATGTTTCTCTAAGGTATGATGCGCTTTTATAATTACCATTGGTGCAGCCGCTTCAAAGCCTACACGGCCTTTAATGCCAATAATGGTATCGCCCACGTGGATATCCCGACCGATGCCATAAGGCTGTGCAATAGCTTGTAATGCCTGGATAGCTTTTGTTGGGTGATCAAATTTTTCATTATCAATACCAACCAGCTCACCTTTTTCAAATACTAACTCAAGATTTCTGACTTCAGACTCAGTAACCTGTGTTGGCCATGCCTCTTCAGGTAAACCAAGGTTTGACGTTAATGTTTCCTTGCCGCCTACTGAAGTTCCCCAGATCCCTTTATTGATAGAGTATTTTGCTTTTTCAAAATTCATCTCCACACCATGATCTTTCAGGTATTGTATCTCTGCCTCACGGCTTAATTTTAAATCGCGGATAGGGGTGATGATCTGAACCTCAGGAACAAGGATATTAAAGATCATATCAAAACGTACCTGGTCGTTACCGGCACCTGTACTGCCATGGGCAACAAATTCGGCGCCTATCTCTTTAGCGTAGTTTGCTATGGCAGTTGCCTGGCTAACCCGCTCGGCGCTTACCGAAAGGGGATAGGTGTTATTTTTTAAAACATTACCATAGATCAAAAAGCGAACACAGGTATTATAGAAGTTTTTGGTTTCGTCAACCACATGGTGCGAGGTAACGCCCATTTTATAGGCGCGTTCTTCAACGCCTTTAAGCTCTTCTTCACTAAAACCACCGGTGTTTACAATTACCGAGTGAACTTCATAACCCAGATCCTGTGTTAAATATATGCAGCAAAAGGATGTATCTAATCCGCCACTGTATGCAAGTACTACTTTTTTCTTCATGGAATGTATGTTTATGTAGAGACGCAATACTTTGCGTCTTTGTAATAATTCATTATTTAATGGCAAGGGCGTATGCTATACGCCCGTACGATTGTTTAATTAATCGTGATCTGCACCTATCCGTTTCTTAATTGCGTTTTCGATCCGCTCAAGCAAGGTGGCTTTGTGTGTGATCTTTTTCATTTTATCCTCGTATTCCTTTTGCTTTTCTGCCGGATCAAATAGCATGGCTGTGCACATGCAGTTTTTACGGCCTTTGCTGGTCAGGATATCAAAGTTGACGCAGCTTTTGCAGCCCGCCCAAAAATCTTCATCCTGTGTAAGCTCTGAGTAGGTTACGGGTTCGTACCCCAGGTCTGAATTGATCTTCATTACCGCCAAACCTGTAGTTAAGCCAAAGATCTTTGCATTTGGGTATTTGGAACGCGACAATTTGAATATACTTTCTTTAATGGCCTTTGCCAGCCCCTCTTTTCTAAATTGGGGACTAACAATTAAACCGGAGTTAGCCACAAAATCACCGTGGCTCCAGGTTTCTATGTAGCAGAAGCCTGCCCAGGTACCATCTTTATGAAAAGCTATCACAGCCTTGCCTTCCAGCATTTTATTGGCTACATATTCGGGCGAGCGTTGTGCAATACCCGTTCCGCGGGCCTTTGCAGATTCGGCCATTTCATCGCAGATCAGCTGTGCATAGTCTACAT